>CAIZNN010000213.1 GCA_903934285.1 Akkermansiaceae bacterium
AGCGGAGCGAGCGCAATTCCGCAGGCCACAGGGCGGCACGCATCCGCCTGAAGGTTGATATAGCCCCGTAAGTGTTGAGATGTGAAACCTTCCCAACTAAAGCGTTGCACCGCACGTCCAAACCTGTATGATCAAATTCCACCCGAACAATCAAGGCCCGCTCTGTGTGCGCGTCCTCCGAGGAGCCCGGTGCGGTAGTTCCGCACGCCGGGATCTGCGAGGGGGGCGTCGGATAACCGGCGTCCCTACCTCAATCGCTAGAAAGGCGTCTTTTTGGGACTCGCTATTTGGAGCCGCCGTGGTATTCTTCGCTCATGACAACGCAATTCCTCACCGATGAACGCGGCCAGAAGGTCGCCGTCGTGATCCCCATTGCTGACTACGAGTCGCTTATGGAGGATGTTTCTGATCTTGCGGCCGTTGCGGAGCGCAGAGACGACGACCGGATTTCACTCGCCGAACTCAAGGAACAACTGACCGCCGATGGCCTCTTACCGCGTTGAGATTGCCAGGACTGCTGCCAAAGACCTTCGGGGGATGCGTCAACCACTTCAGCATTCTGGCCAAATACTCGACGATAACCGACCTCACGGTCCAATGGCACGGACTTATGTTTGGGACCACCTACTTCACTGCTGGTATTTGGTCCGATCCTAATCTGGACGGCAATCCTAGCGACGCCGTGTTACTTGCGACCAGCGCACTTACTTCTGCGATAGCCGGCACGTTCGTCCAGCAGGTCCAATTTCCATCACCGCAGTATATTGGCCCCGAGGGGACATCATTTTTTGTTGGTGTTTACTGGCAGGAATCCGCCCAACAAGGGGTGGATCTCTTCATGGGCAAGGTGCCACCGCTGCTAGGTCAATATGCGTCCTGGATGAAGAATTTTCCAGGCACCTCCCCTGATCCCTCCAACTTAAGCGGAGCGTCAGTGTATCAGGGAACCCATAGGGCTTTCGTTATTCGACCCACCGGATGACCGATCGACCCCACAACCGCAACTCCAACCACGAATCTGCCGCCGGTCACCGGTGGATATGAACGTTGGGAAGAAAACAAATAGCAAACCTCAATTAGGAGCTTCATGGGATACCTACTCGGTGGCATTGGACTGTTAGGATTCAGCCTTTGGGAGATTCGCAGAGGCGAGGCTGATTTGCTCTTCTGGCTCGGCAATGTCGGCATCGATATTACGCGAGGCGGTAACCCGATCCTGTTCTGGACCACTATTGGTGGGCAGGTCTTCATCTCTATTGCAAACGTGGCTTGGGGGACCTTTGTGCTGACCCGATGAGAAGTGCCGAACAGAATAGTGGTGGCAGCGGAGGGTGTGGTGCCAGTCCTCATCGTGTTCTACAAATAGTCTTGCCGCAAGAATGGACCATGCAATTAGAATGATACTCCACACAACAATCGCCACTTCAAGGTTGCGGAAAAACCGGCAAGGGCAATGGCACGACACTTGCCAAGTGTCGTGGCATGGGTGGGGTCACTCGCCGGTATCCGGATAGGAGCCGAGAAGTTTGACGAAGGAACAATGCTTGCCGAGTTCGGTTAGGGCGTTGGCGACCTTGGGTTCGGCGCAGTGGCCGGCCAGGTCGACATAGAAGATATATTCCCAGTCCTTGCGCTTGGAAGGGCGCGACTCGATTTTGGACATGTTGATTTGGAATTGATCGAAGGCGCGCAAGGCATTGACCAGCGAGCCGGGCCGGTCGTGAATGGCAAACAGGATCGAGGTGCGGTCGTTGCCGGTGGGCGGGCAGGTTTTCTCACCGATGACCAGGAAGCGGGTGGTGTTGGTGGCGCGATCCTGGATGGATTCCTCGAGCAGGGTCAGCCCGTATAACTCCGCGGCCAGCAAGCCGCCCAGCGCGGCCGCCCCATCGGCGGCATGCTCGCAGGCGAGTTGCGCCGCTTTGGTGGTGGACGAGACTTCGACGAGATCGGCGAGCGGGAAATTTTTCAAAATCCAGCTGCGGCATTGGCCGAAGACCTGGGGGTGGGAGTAGAGGGTCTTGATTTGCTCGCGGGGGATGGCGGCCATCAGGCCGTTTTCGATGCGCAGCAAGATTTGGGCGCAGATATGCAGCGGCGAGTCGACAAACAAATCGAGCGTGTGGGAAACGGCGCCTTCCGTCGAGTTCTCGATCGGCACCACCCCGTAGTCGACCCGCCGCCGCGCCACTTGGTCGAACACATCGGCGAAGTTCGGTTGCGCCGCATAGGTCACCGAGTGGCCGAATTTTTTGATGGCGGCTTGATGGGTCCAGGTCCCTTCCGGCCCGAGATAGGCGATTTTCAAATTGTCCTCGAGGGCCAGGGCGGTGGACATGATCTCGCGATAGATCGCGCGGATCGAGCGTTCCGGCATCCGGCCGCGGTTCAGTTCCACCAGTTTGCGCAGCAACGCCTCCTCGCGCTCCGGCGCGTAAATCTGCAAGCCGTCGCGCTTCTTGATGAGCCCGACTTGATGCACCAGTTCGGCGCGGCGCGACAACAGGTCTAACAAATCCAGGTCGATTGCGTCTATCTGATTGCGGATGTTGTCCAGGTTCACGGGGTGGGGGCGGGTGGGCTTGCGGGTGGGGCGGGGCTGGCCGCGGGTGCGGGTGCGGGCGCGGGGGCTGGGCTGGCGATGGCGCCGAGGGCCAGTTGCTGTTCGGGGTCGGCGACGGGGTGGGTGGGCGGCGGCTCGGGCAATTTGACTTTGCGCAGTTCGGAGGAGTTAGGCAGGTCGTCGATGGAGCGGATGCCGAAGTGGTCGAAAAACAGCTCGGTGGTTTCGTAAAGCAATGGGCGGCCGGGCAATTCGGCGCGGCCGCCGATGCGGATCAGGTCGCGGTCGAGGAGTTTTTGGAGCATGCCATCGCAAGCGACGCCGCGGACTGCCTCGATGGCGGCCTTGGTGATGGGCTGGCGGTAGGCGATGATGGCCAGGGTTTCCATGGCCGGGCCGCTGAAGCGTTCCGGCTTGCGGTCGGGGAAGAGTTGGCGGACGAATTCGCCAAACTCGCTGCGGGTGAGAATGGTCCAACCCTTGGGCCGCTCACTGAGGGTGAAGGCGCGGTGGCTGTGCTCGTAGCTGTGGTTGAGGGTGAGCAGCGCCTGGGAGGTGTCTGCGGGGGAGGTGGCGGCGAGTTGGGTGAGCCAGTCCGGGAGCGGCTGGGGTGCTTTGCCCTCTTCGATTTCGCGGGCACGGCAGTCCTCGGCCTCGGCGACGCGCGCCCGCACCAGACGGGCGAGTTCGTCGGCCGTTAGGGGGGCTTGGGAGGCAAAGAGAAGGGCTTCGATGATCGCGCTTAACTGCATGGCGGAGCGGCAGCGTAGAAGGAGTTGGCGGGGATTTCAAGCCCGCTGGACAAATCCGGTAAAAGAGTTATTTTAGCAGGATCAAACTTTCTGCTTGCTGGCGAGCGGAAGAGGGGCTAAGCCACCGCCCCCAATCGGTGGTGTGGCGAGTTGACGCTGCTGCCGTGTCTGGGCGAAAACCAACCATCAAACATCCGCGACATGCCCGCGAACCATTCCACTAACCACGCCGCCACCGCAACGAGTCCCAAGGCCTCTTCGTCGAAACGCGCTCCAGCCCCGGCGCCGCTGAAGGCCACGGTGGCAGCCGGGAAAGCCGTGAGCAAGGCCCCGGCCAAGGTTTCTGCGACCGCCAAAGTTGCGGTGAAGGGAAGCCGCCCAAAACCTGGCAAGGCGACCCCCAAGCTGGCCAAGGCCGCACCCAAGCAAGCCAAGCCGGCGCCCAAGCCGGCGCCCAAGCCGGCCAAGGCGGCGCCCAAGCCGGTCAAGGTTGCGGCGCAGCCGGGAACGGCCGCCGCCAAGGTGGGCAAACCCGCGGCTCATCAAGCCACGGCCGGAAAGGTTGCGGCCAAGCCGCTAGCCGCGCCGGTCGCCAAGGCGCCGCCGCAGAAGGCCGCGGCCGCGCCCAAGGCAGTTGTGACGGAGAGCAAGAAGCCCACGGTCGTCGCGCCGCAGGAGCCCGCACCCGCCAATCATAACAAAGCGCCAGCCAGCGACAAACTGCACCATGCGGTGGTGGAAAAGCCCGCTGCCAAGCATGACAAAGCGGAGCCGAAGAAGGAGCGCGCGCATGAGGAGGCCAGTAAGAAGCCGGTGCTGCGGCGTTCCTCGCTGGTGGATTTCCCGGTGCCCCCGCCTCCCGTCAGGCCGCCGTTTGTGCCGCCGCCCAAGCCTGCGGTGTTGGCCAGCGAAGGGTTCGCCCCCAGCGGTGTCAACGCCTCCCACAGCCCCGTGTTTATCCAAAAACAACGCCAACGCCTCCTCGACCTGCGCGACGATCTGGTCGATGCCTTGTCCGGCATGACCCGCGACACCATCCGCAATGCGCCGGAAGGCAGCGAGGCGTCCGGCAGCGGCATGCACCAGGGCGATGCCGGCAGCGATGCCTACGACCGCGATTTCGCACTGTCGGTGCTGGCCAAGGAACAGGACGCGCTCTACGAAATCGATCAAGCGCTGCGCCGCATCCAAAAGGGCAGCTACGGGATTTGTGAAATGTCCAACCGTAAAATCCCCCAAGCCCGGCTCGAGGCCATTCCGTTTGCCCGGCTCACCGTGGAATGCCAGTCGCAATGGGAGAAGGAATACGGCAATCGGCGCTTCCGACCGTCCAATGAAGTTGGCTTCAGCGGAGGGAATTTGATCGAAGACGAAGATTCTGAAACAGTTTTGCTTGACGACGAAGAAGAATGACCTAGTTTTGCCCTCCCAAGTTTTTCCCCATGCCACGCGACATCATCATCCTAGAATGCACTGAGGCCAAGGCCGCAGGTACCCCAACGTCCCGTTACGTCACCACGCGTAACAAAAAGAGCCTGCGCACGCCGGGCCGCCTTGAAAAGGTGAAGTTCAATCACTTCCTCAAAAAACGCACCCTTCACCGCGAACTCCGCTAACCGTCACCATGCCTGAGCCAAAAACCGTTGAACGTCGTATCGCCTTTCGCAAGGCCAATCGTAAGATGCCATGCCGGCGGCATGACATTCCGGCCGAACAGGTCGTGCACACCAATCCGGAACTGCTCTGCAAGTTCACCAGCGAGACGGGCAAGATCCTGCCGCGGCGGGTGACCGGGGTTTCCGCCAAGTTGCATCGCCGGATTACCCGGGCGATCAAGCAAAGCCGCGCCATCAGTCTGTTGCCCTAAGCAACGGCGCAGGCACCTCCTTCTGCAACGAGCCGGTCCGCATTTCCGGGCCGGCTCTTTTTGTTTTGCCGCACCATGCAGGAACTCAAGGACACCCAGAACGAGCGCGATGACCGCTGCCTGCCGATTGATCGGGTCGGCGTCAAGGGGTTGCGCTTCCCGGTCGAGGTCCGCGACAAGGGCGGCAGCGTCCAGCGCACTGTCGCCACCGTCTCCCTGGCCGTCGACTTGCCCGCGCATTTCAAAGGCACTCACATGAGCCGCTTTGTCGAGGCGCTCCATTCCCATGGCGGCTGCCTCGATGTCCACTCGATCCTCTCGCTGCCGCGGGAGTTGCTCAAGCGCCTGGAGGCGCGCAAGGCCCACTTCGAAATTCAATTTCCGTTTTTCCTGTCAAAACCGGCGCCGGTCACGGGCCTCCTCGGATTGTTAGATTACGAGGTGCGTTTTGAAGTGGAAGCCACGGCTGAGGGAGCGACGGATTTTGTGGTGACGGTGATGGTGCCGGTGACGACGTTGTGTCCGTGTTCCAAGGCAATCAGTGAGCGCGGCGCCCACAACCAGCGCGGCTTGGTGACCTATGCGGTGCGCTTCAGCAAGCCGATTTGGATTGAGGATCTCATCGCCTTGGTTGAGCGCTCGGCGAGTTGCGAGTTGTACAGCATCCTCAAGCGCACCGATGAAAAGGCCGTCACCGAGCGCGCATACGACAACCCGGTGTTCGTTGAGGACCTCGTGCGCAATGTCGCCTCCCGCTCGAATGCGCACGCCACCATCACCTGGTATCGCGTCGAAGCCGAAAACCACGAGTCCATCCACAATCACAACGCTTATGCGGTGATTGAAAAGCACCGGTAGCCACGGCGGGCCGCTGCAGGCGGTGTGGGAGGTGCCGCGCCCAATGCTGTTAGTATGGCGCAGGGATTGGCCACGCACGGCTCCGGGCAGGCTGCCCAATACGGTTTACTTAAGACGAGACAGGAAGAGGCGGCGGGCAGGATGCCCGCGCCACGGTGGCCCGGGCATCTTGCCCGGAGCCTCGACTCAAACCACCAAGGGTGCTAAGTAAACCGTATTGGGCAGGATGCCCGAACCACGGCCGTGACTGGCTTGCGCCGCCTCAGCCGCGGCGGATTTCCGAGCCCTTGAAGCGGATGTTGATGCGATGGACTTTTTTGATGCGGCAGGTGATTTGGCCGGTGGCGAGGTCCACTTGTTGGGGGATTTCAAGGCGGTGAACATCGACCATGGCATGATAGCCGCGTTCGGAAAACACATCGATCAACATGCCGGGGGTGCCGGCTTCTCCTAACAGATCATCCTCGCTGTTGATATTGGCATGGCCGGAGATGGCGTGCAGCTTAATGACGGGCATCAAGGTGGTTTCAATGAAAGTCACCACGCGCTGAAACAGCTCGGGGCAGTTCAATTCATAGCCATCGAGGCGTTTGACCAATTCCTGGCGGGCATGAATGATGATCTCGCTGGCCACCGGCAGCGTGCGCAGGCGGTTGTAGGTGAGCGGGTCGAGTTCCAGCGAGCTTTGGTATTCGAGTTCCTTGAGGATATTGAGCTCCACCTCGGCAATCGGCCCCTGGGCATTGATCAGATGGTAATGGAACACATCCTTGAGCGAGAGCAGCGCATCCCAGGTCTGCTCCTTGAACACCCGGTAACGGCGCCCCGCGAGGCGCTCGTCAAAGTCGGTGACGCGTTTCTCCAACAATTCTCCGTGGCGCGTGCGGCGGACTTCCTCATTGTGCGCCCGGGCATCGCGGCCGCGTTTGAGCTGGCGGCTGATGCTTTCCTGTTCCGTGACGAAGAGCACGATAATCTGCACCACGGGCTGGCGGAAATGGCTGGCCAGCGGCGTGCCATAATGGTCGCGCCACAGCCGGGTCATCCGTTCATATAACATCTTGAGGCACTCGACCTGCACCTTGGTGCGGGGAAAGCCATCGAGGATGACGCCGTCGCGATGCTGCGGCTTGAGCAATTCGTGAAGCAGTGCCGAGAGCACCTCGCGGTCGCCGATCATGCCCCCGGCGTCCTTGACCGTCTTCATGTTGGGCGCGTCGAGCAGCGAACTCATGACGATGGGGGCGCTGGTGAGGCCGCGGGTTTTGGAAATGAAGGCGGTGTTGGTGCCCTTGCCGGAGCCGGGCGCGCCGCCTAACAGGATGATTTCCTTGGGGAAACGCAGATTTTCGCGGCCGTATTCCCCACCCAAATCCTCCCAGATCGGGTCAAAGATGATGCGGGCGTCTTTGATTTCCAAATCCGCGGTCGGGGTAAAGGTCGGTTGAGGCTCGCTCATGGGGGGGGCGGCAGGATGTTGCCTGCCGCCGGAGGCAGCAAGATGAAAATAGCGCGCCGGACATGGCTCCAGCCAGTGCGCCGCCGCCCCCCCCCGGATGGGCGGCTCAAGCCGGGCGGTTCGGACGCCCGGGCGGATGATTTTGGCAAGTTCGGGGTTTGCGAGCGGGGGCCGATGCGTTAGCCTGCCGCCATGACGGTGGTGACGCAAGCAAGTGAGTTGAGAGCGAGCATGGCCAGCCATGGCCAGCCACGGGTGTTGGTGCCGACCATGGGCGCACTGCACGCCGGCCACCTCGCCCTGGTGCAGCATGCCAGGGAAGTGGCCGGCGCGGAGGGGACGGTGGTGGTATCGATCTTTGTCAACCCGATCCAATTCGACCGGGCGGGGGACCTCGCGGCCTATCCGCGGCCACTGGCGGCGGATCTGGCGGCTTGCCGTGCGGCCGGGGTGGCGGTGGTGTTTGTGCCGGAGGTGGCGGCCATGTATTACCCGGACCGCTCGGTGACGGTGACCGAGACGCAGCTGTCGCGCGGCTTGTGCGGCGCGGCGCGGCCGGGCCATTTCGACGGCGTCTGCACCGTGGTGCTGAAATTGTTTTTGTTGAGTGGCTGTGACATGGCGGTGTTCGGGAACAAGGATTTCCAACAATTGGCGGTGATCCGCCGGATGGTGCGCGACCTGGATGTGCCGGTGACCATCATCGGCCATCCCACCGTGCGCGAGGCCGACGGCCTCGCCCTGTCGTCGCGCAATGTGCGCCTCAGCGCCGCACAACGCGCCGATGCCCCCCGCCTGCGGCAGGTCTTGCTGGCGGCCCGGGCCGCCGTCCAGGCGGGCGCCCGCACCGCGGCGGACCTGCTTGCCGGCGCGCGCCACGGCCTCGCGGCCTCGCCGTTGCTGCGGCTCGATTACCTGGCGCTGGTCGATGCTGACTCGTTAGAGGAGGTGGCGCGGCTCGAGCGCCCGGCGGTGTTGGCCATGGCGGTGTTTTACGGCGAGGTGCGGCTCATCGACCACATTCGGCTCGAGCCGTGACGCGGCTCATTTGCGCCCGGGTTCCGGCACCACGATGGCGCGCGGGGGGAGGGGCGGATTGCCGCCACCCGTCTTGAGGTGATCCTTAATCAGAAACCAGATCGCGACCGCCAGCAGCAGTGACAGAAGCTTGGCGATCCAATTTTTCGGCAGGGTCAGTTTCATGGGGGGCATTGCCAGTTAGAAAGATGTTGGCGAGGGTTTCGCGGAATTGTTTTTCGGTGAGGTTGCGTTCGATTTTCCCCTCCACACAGATCGAGATGCCGCCGGTTTCCTCACTCACAACCACCGTGACGGCATCGGTTTCCTCGGTTAGGCCGATGGCCGCGCGGTGGCGCAGCCCGGTCGAGCGGTCGTGCATTTCGCGCTGGGTGACGGGAAACACGCAGGCGGCACCGGCCACCCGGTCGTCGGCCAGGATCATGCCGCCATCATGCAGCGGGGTTTTGGGGTGGAACACCGTTAGGGCAAGTTCGGGCGAGAACTGGGCATCGATGGTGACCCCGGTTTCGAGGAACTTTTTCAGGCTGATGCCGCGCTCGATGGCAAACAGCGCGCCGATGCGTTTTTTGGACAGCAGGATGACGGCATCGGCCAAGCGTTCGAGAAAGGCCAGGCGGCGTTTGCTCGAATACAAGAAAAAACTCTTGCTGCCCAGCCGCGCCAGCGCGTCGCGCAACTCGGGTTGGAAAATGACCACCAACGCAAAGGCCAACAAGGCGGTGGCGCGCGTCACCAACCAACTGATCACGGTGAAATTGGCCACCTGCGAAACCAAGGTCAGCACCACGATGATAATCCCCAGCCCGACCAGAATACGGGCACCCCGGGTGGCGCGGAACGCCCGGTAAACCTGATAAATGCAGATCGCGAGAATCAGAATCTCGATCACATTTCGCCAGTTCTCATCTATGAATTTCCACATCGTAGGTCTCACCGAACCTAGCGTGGTCCCGGCCATCTGTCACTCGGAAAGATTCCGGCGCAGCGCGCGGGGGCCCGGCAGGAGGGGCGGCGGCTCCGGCCGCCCGGGCCCATGGGGTGCCAAGGGGTGGAGCCAAACCGCCTGCCACCGGAGACGCCTTCTGGGCGCGGGCGATGCGGCGCCCGCCCCTGCGTGGGGGCCGCCAGCCCCTGGCCGTAACGGCTTTCCCGCCCATCCGATTCTCCGCTTGCCAGAGCCCGCGCGGCCCTGCAACATCCCGCCATGACCGACGAGACCACACTTTGGAAAGGCAGTCCCTCGCAATGGCTGAATCTCGGCCCCTTCGCCGCCGCGCTTGTGATAGCCATCGGCATTGGCGCGGCAGCGATGTTTTTCCCGCCGCTGGGGTTCGGGCTCGTCGTGCCGCTGGGGTACTTGGTCTGGCGTTACCTCGTCGTGCGCTGTCAGGTGTTTGAGCTGACCAGCCAGCGCCTGCGCATCACCACGGGGGTGATCAACCAGAAAATCGACGAGATCGAGCTCTATCGGGTGAAGGACACCCTGATGCTCCGCCCGTGGTGGATGCGCCTCAGCGGCCTCGCCGCCATCTCGCTGCAAACCTCGGACCGCTCGCTGCCCCGTCTGCTCATCCCCGCCATCTCCAACGGCCACGAACTCCGCGAATTGCTCCGCAAGCAGGTCGAAGCTCAACGCGATACCAAGCGCGTCCGCGAAATGGACTTCGATGAAACCGGCAACGCCGAGGGCGACCTCGATGGCGGCCCCGCCTGAGCCGCATCGGATGGAAAATTCAAGCCCCTGCCCCCGTTATGGCCCAAGCCGTCATTGATCCCGAAGAAGTCCGCCGTTTCGCCGCGGAATTGAAACGCTTCAATGGCGACCTGCGGGAACGCACCGCCTCGCTGATGGCACGCTTCACCGCGCTGGGCGACACCTGGCAAGACCAGGAGCAAGAGAAGTTTTCCGGGGAGTTCATCCAACTGATGAAGACGCTCAAAGCCTTTCTCGAGCTCTCCGAGCGCCACACTCCCTATCTGTTGCGCAAGGCCGACCGCATCCAACAATACCTCGACCAGCGCTGAACGCCGTCCCGCCGCCACCCCGCCATGTCCAATCAAGCCAGGGTTTCCTCGATCGATGCGCTTGAGGTGTTTCGTGCCGAGCTGATTCATTACACCGAAAAGGCCCGCGTCGCCCTTGATGACATGACCAGTGAGGCCCGCCGCACCCGCACCTGGCTCGATGTCGAGCGCACCCAATATTGGGCGGCCCAGCTCAAGAAACTCACCAAACAACTCGAGCAGGCCGAGGCGGAACTCTACAGCGCCAACCTCACCAGCCCGCTGGCCAGCAACGCCCTGCAAAAAATGGCGGTCGTCCGGGTCCGCCGCAAACTCGATGAGGCACAAGCCAAAATGCGTGTCATCAAACATTGGCGGCAGGTCTACGACAACCGCACCGGCCCGCTCCTGCGCCAGCTCGAACCGATGTTCTTCCACGTCGGCCAGCAACTCCCCAAAGCCGTCCACGCCCTCGGCGAAATTATCAAAACCCTGCAGGCCTACGCCGAGGCCAGCCGCCCGGCCCTGCGCCCGGCCGCGCCACCCACCCCTGCCGAGGCACCCTCACCGGAGTCCCCATCATGAGCCTGTCCGGCAGTAAGGGCCTGCTCACCGACGCCACCCGCCAATTGCAGACACGGTGGACCGATACCCGCAATTCGTGGCGCGACGACAAGGCCGTGGAATTTGAAAACCTCTATCTAACAGACCTGGCGGCCGCGGTCAACTCCGCCCTCCGCGTCATCGATGAACTCGACAAATTACTCCAGAAGATTCATGCCGATTGCGAATGACGCCATCTCCCCGGGCCGCGTGCTCGAACAAGTCCATGCCCTCCAAGCCGGCATGGCCTCAACCTTGGCCGGCGAGGATGCCCTGGCCGAGGCCCGCGCCGCCAAACTTGCGGTTGTTAGGCGCGCCATCACCCGCCGCGAGGAAACCGAAACCGCCACAACCGCAGCCCGGCTCGCCGACCTCGCGGCCCGCCACCGGCAGGCGCTGGAAGCGGCGCACGCCGGGTTTGGCGCCCGCAGCGCCTGGATCCAAAGCGCCTATCACCACAGCCGCGCCTCGCTGGCCCAGCACCTGCAAGACCTCAAGGACCGCCGCATCGGCCATGTGCAGGGCACAATATTGCGCAACCGCCAGTCGCGTAAAGAAGCCCTCGCCCAAACCGCCGAAGCCCATCGTGCGTTTCAAGAGTTGCTGGTGGCCGATCGCAACGTGCGCCACCAACTGCGCGACTCCGCGCTGCGGGCGCTGCGCTCGTTCCGGCTCGGCCTCCAGCCGCTGTTCCACCGCCGCAACGGCCCGCCGGCCGGGGCTGGCACCCCGCACGACGCCGATGACGCCGCCGCCGCCCTGCATGCCGCATCGCTCGACCATCTCGCCGCCTTGCGCGCCGCCGTCGAGACCATCGACCGGCAGCCTCTAACAAAATTTTTCCGTTGGGTGCCGCTCACCGCACTCGCTGTGGTGGTGGCGGGTTTTTTCCTGTGGCCGGTCTGGCGTGACACCACCGGGATGGCTGCCGTCCAATCCCCGCTGCTCATCGCCGAAGGCGCACTGCTGGCGGTCTGGCTGCTTGCCTTGGCGCTGGCTTTGCCCGCCGCCCTCCGCGCCGCCCGCGCGCTGGGCGCGGCCCGCGCGCTGGCCATTGCCTCGGAGAAGGCGTCCGCCGCGCGCATCGTGACGCTCACCGCGCAAATCGCAGACATGGAACAGCTTCAGGGCCAAAACCTTAGCGAAACATTCCGCGACACCGGCTCGGCATGGCGCTCCAGCATGCGCGACGGCCAACAACAACTCGATCACAAACTCGCCCGCCTCCCCGCCAAACTGGAACGCCTCCACCACCGCCAACTCGCCAAAATCAACCACGCCTTCGACCACGCCACCCAGCTCGTCAACGACCAGGCCGCCGCCCTCGCCCACGCCCGCCAACTCGCGCTCGGCGAGGCCGTCGCCGCCATCGACGCCGAATCCGCCGCCGCCATCCAAGCCATGGCCCGGCCATGGCAACAAGACGTGCATGACCCGGCGCAGCGGTTGGAATTGTTAGACAAGGAATCGCGCGCCTGCTTTCCGGCGTGGTCGGCCGCCACCTGTGCCACCTGGGAGCCGCCGGTCACCGCTCCCGCCGCCGTGCGCATCGGCACGCTGCAGGTCGATCTAACACAACTGGCGGGGCGGGTGCCGACCCATCCGCAGTTTGCGCTGCCCGGGCCCGCGGGGTTGGCGGTTCCCTTCAGCCTGGGTTTTCCCGATCACGGTTCGCTGTTGCTTGAGACCACTGGCGATGCCGGTGCTGCCGCCAGCAGCGTGCTCAATGCCGTCGCGTTGCGGCTGCTGGCGAGCCTGCCGCCGGGCCGCGCGTCGTTTGTGCTCATCGACCCGGTCGGGCTGGGGCGCGACTTTGCCGGGTTGATGCACTTGGCCGATTACGAGGAAACCGTGATTGCCCACCGCATCTGGACCCAGACCACGCAGATTGAGGAACGCCTCGCCGAACTCAACGAACACCTCGAGAAAGTCATCCAGATGTACCTGCGCAACGAGTTTGCCACCATCGCGGAGTATAACGCACATGCCGGCACCATCGCCGAAAAATACCGCTTCCTCGTCATCGCCGGCTTTCCCGCCGCCTTCAGCGAAACGGCCGCCAAACGGCTGTTAGCCATCGCCTCCAGCGGCGCGCGCTGCGGCGTGCATTTGTTGATCCACCGCGACCTGCGCCAGCCGCCGCCCGACCCCGCGCTGGATGGCGAATTGCGCCGCGCCTGCCTGCGCGTCGCCCTCGATGGCACGACCGCCAAATTGTTGGATTGGCCGGCCGGCGCCAACACCGTCAGCTTCGAACCGCCGCCGGATGATGCGGCTGCCACCACCCTCATTCACCGCATTGGCCGCGCCAGCATCGACTCCAACCGCGTCGAGGTGCCCTTTGCGCACATCGCCCCGCCCGCCGCCGAATGCTGGCAACTCGACACCACCGCCGAACTGCGCGTGCCGATCGGGCGCACCGGCGCCAAAAAGCTCCAAATGTTGGCCATCGGCAAAGGCACCCGCCAGCACATGCTGGTGGCTGGCAAGACCGGTTCCGGCAAGTCCACCCTGTTCCACGTCATCATCACCAACCTCGCATTGTGGGGCAGCCCCGAACAGGTCGAGTTCTATCTGGTCGATTTCAAAAAGGGCGTCGAGTTCAAGTGCTATGCCACCAAACACCTGCCGCATGCCCGCGTGGTGGCCATCGAGAGCGACCGCGAATTCGCCCTCAGCGTGCTGCAGCGCGTGGATGGCGAATTGAAGCGGCGCGGCGAATTGTTCCGCGGCGCCGGGGCGCAGGACCTGTCCGGCTACAAGCATAGCAGTGGCGCCCAACCCATGCCGCGCACCTTGCTGCTCATCGATGAATTCCAGGAGTTCTTCACCGAGGACGACGCGGTGGCGCAGGAAGCCTCGCTTTTGTTAGATAGGATCGTGCGCCAGGGCCGCGCCTTCGGCCTCCACGTCATTCTCGGCTCACAAACCCTCGGCGGCGCCTACACCCTCGCCCGCGCCACCCTCGGCCAGATGGTCATTCGCGTCGCCCTGCAATGCAACGAGGCCGATGCCCATCTCATCATGGACGACGACAACCCGGCGCCGCGACTGCTCACCCGGCCGGGCGAAGGCATCTACAACGACCAATCCGGCGCGCTGGCCGCCAACAGCCCGTTCCAAATCGTGTGGCTGCCGGAAGCCGAACGCGATGCCATGTTAGACAAGGTCAACGCGCTCGCCCTGTGCAGCGGCAAGCCGGTGCCGACCCCGATTGTGTTTGAAGGCAACGCGCCGGCCGATGTCCGTGACAACCCGGAACTCGCGGCGGCCCTGCGCCGCCGCCCCGCCAACCGCCCCGCCACCGCGCGCGCCAGGCTCGGCGCGCCCAATTCGATCAAAGGCCCGACTGCCGCCTTGTTCCAACGCCAGAGCGGCAGCCACCTCCTCATCACCGGCCAGGCCACCGAGCGCACCATCACTCTCGTCGGGCTGGCCCTGCTTTCGCTCGCCGCGCAATACCCGCCGGCAGCCGCCGAATTCGTCATCCTCGACCCCCATGATCCGGAGGCCGCCACCGCCGGTTTGTTCTATCAACTTGCCGCCATCTTGCCCCACCGCATCCGCCTCGCCGGCCCCGCCGCGGCGCCCGCCCTGCTCGCCGAACTGGCTGCCACTCTCGACGCCCGTGCCGCCACCGCCGGTCGCGATGCCCCGGAAGTCTTCCTCATCATTCACGACCTCCAGCGCTTCAAAGCCCTGCGCCCCGACGACGAGTTCCGCTTCGCCCTTGATGACGACTCCGCCGCCGGCCCCAGCCCGGCCCAGGCGTTGGCCAACCTCCTCAATGAGGGTGGCCCGGCCGGCATCCACGTCATCGCCGCCATCGACACTTGGAACAACGTCAGCCGCTGGATCCCGCGCAAATTGTTAGGTGAGTTCGAGATGCGGGTGTTGTTCCAGATGAGCATCAATGATTCCTCCAACCTGATCGATTCGCCGGCTGCCTCCACCCTTGGCATGCACCGTGCCCTGTTCCACAACGAGCACCACGGCACTCTCGAAACTTTCCGGCCTTACGCCATGCCCGACCCCGCCTGGCTCGAGGACGTCGCCGCGGCGTTTGTGTGATGTCAAAGCATGGAGTGCGGTGGGAAGCGTAGCGCCACACCGCTTTGGCTCAACCGGGGGTGCTGCCCGGTTCCCGGCAAGCGCAATCCGTCTCGCGATAGTTCCCGTCTGCTCGAACCAAGTTGCGCAGCGCCGCGGATACAAGCCAATAGCAGTCAAAGCATGGAGTGCGGTGGGAAGCGCAGCGCCACACCGCTTTGGCTCAACCGGGGGTGCTGCCCGGTTCCCGGCAAGCGCAAGCCGTCCCACGATAGTTCCCGTCTGCTCGAACCAAGTTGCGCAGCGCTGCGGATACAAGCCAATAGCAGTCAAAGCATGGAGTGCGGTGGGAAGCGCAGCGCCACACCGCTTTGGCTCAACCGGGGGTGCTGCCCGGTTCCCGGCAAGCGCAATCCGTCTCGCGATAGTTCCCGTCTGCTCG
>CAIZNN010000214.1 GCA_903934285.1 Akkermansiaceae bacterium
TCCAACATGGCCTGATGCTGAATGTAAACCTTTGGAAATTCAATCATTATGTAGAATCCGACACGTGTATTATTGAGGCGAAGACGTCCGGCGGACACTGCCTGCCAGCGGCGCTTGGAACGTCCGTGGCGGGGCCGCGAAGGCACGGGTCATCAAGCGCCACGGTCCCCTCTGCCGATGTTCAGGTGCCCGCCCCATTCAGATGTTAGGCAACAGCGTTCTGATGCCACTATAATGCCTGGCATTATGTAGTTGACAGTGGCGGCCAAGTGGCCGGGTCGGGCGTGATGGCGCCTTGGACATGATGCCACTATAATGCCAGGCATTATGTTGTTGACGCTAACATGACGAAATGGGCAGCGGGGGTGAGGTGAGACTCAAGAAAACGCGTTGCGATTCGGCGCACAGAGACTGAATAGGCCAATCGAGCCGTGGCTGCCCGCGGGCTCGCCGCCTTAGCGCTGGTGCTCACCGCGCGTGGGATCCCGCGCGGCGCAGCACGCCGTATTTGGGGCTGAAGATGAAGGCGATGAGGAACACGGCGCCGAGTACCAGCACGATGACCGGGCCTTGTTCGAGGTTCAGATGCCAGCCGATGAGGACGGCGGCGGCAGAGGCGGCCCCTCCTAACAGGGAGCCGCCCCAGAACAGGGCGCTGGTCGAATCGGTTAGGAGATAGATCGTGGCCGCCGGGGTGACCAGCAGGCCGAGGGCGAGCATGCAGCCGACGGCTTGCAGCGAGGAGATGAGGACGACGATGAGCACGGCGAGCAGGAGGTAGTTGAGGGCGCGGATGGGCACGCCGAGGGTGGCCGCCACCTCGCTGTCAAACAGCGTCATGAGCAAGGGGCGGTGCAGGGCGGTGAGCACGCCGAGGGCGCCAAACGAGATCCAGAAGGTGGTCCACAAGTCGCCATTGCGCAGGCCCATGATGTTGCCGAAGAGCCACTCGTCCATTTGTTGGGTCACGCCGAGGCGGCGCAGCAGGATGATGCCGCCACTGAAGGCGGCGGTGTAAAGAATGGCCAGCGACGAATCCTGATCGAGGCGCGAGCCGCGCGAGACGGCCAGCGAGCCGAGGCCGATGAACAGCGCGGCAAACAAGGCCCCGAGGAAGGCGCTCCACTCGTGCAGGCCGACTAACAGGACGGCCACGGCAATGCCGGGGAGCAGGGCGTGGGACAGCGAGCCGACCTTGAGCGCGGACTTTTTGAGGACCACGAAGGCGCTGGCGTAACCGTTAGTGAAACCGATCAGCAAGGCCGCCAGCAGTGCGCGCTGATTGAACGGATGTTGGAACGGTTCGAGCAGCCAGTCGATCACGCGAACTCCTTTCCGGCAGTGGCAGGTGGCGCGAAGGTCTGTGCCAACAAGTCTTCGGTGAACACCTGCGCCACCGGACCGAAGGCGAGGCTGTTGCGGCGCAGCAGCAGGGCTTCGTCGTAGAGGTCGCGCACCGTGTCCAGATCGTGGTGGGCGGCGAGCACCAGGCGCCCTTCTTTGGTTAGGTCGCGCAAGGTTTGGGCGAGGGTGGCCTTGGAGGTGCGGTCGAGGCCGCTGAACGGCTCATCGAGGAGCAGGACATGGGCTTGCTGGGCGAGGGCGCGGGCGAGGAACACGCGTTGTTGCTGGCCGCCGCTCAAGGCACTGATCTGGCGGTGTTGCAGGTCGAGCAAATCCATGGCGGCGAGGGCGTGTTGGATCGCGGCGGCATCGGCTGGCGAGAATGGCCGCCACCAACCGGCCTGCGGGTAGCGGCCCATGCGGACGACACCGCGCACGGTGATGGGGAATTGCCAATCGACGTTTTCGCGCTGCGGGAGGTAGGCGATTTCGCGGCTCCACTTGGCCACTTGGGTGCCGCGCCAGAAAATCTTGCCGGATTCGATTGGCAGCAAGCCGGCGATGGCCTTGAGCAAGGTGCTTTTGCCGGCGCCATTGGGGCCGATCAAGGCGACGCAAGCGCCGCAGGAGGTGGCAAAGGAAATGCCATCCAGCGCCCGTCCCTCGCGGTAGCGCACGCGGAGGTTTTCGACCCGCAGTTCGTGGTGTTGGCCGCAGTGGGCACAAGATTCATGGGGGGCGCTGGGCATGGGGGCGGGTCAGTGGTGGTCGTGCCAAGTGTAGCGCAGCGGGGCAGTCAGGGTGCCGCTGCCAATGGTGTAGCGGGTTTGGGCCTCGCGGGCATCCGGCATGACCGTTAGGAAAACCGCGGTATCGGCCGGGCTGTCACCGAGGTCCGCTTCCAGCAATAAATCGAGGGTGTCGTCACCGAGTGGCAGGGAGGCATCCAGTTCGGCTTCGCCGGCCGCGACGTTGGTTAGATCGAGCAGGACGGTGCCCGACTCGGTGGTGAGGCGGATGGTGCGGGCAGGGGTGAGCAGTTTGAGGCGCAACACTGCGGGCGTGGTGGCAGTCGCGGCGGAGGGGAGGGCGGGTGCGGCAGGCGGCGGCGGGGCAGCCGAGGTGAGCTGGCGCAGCGGGATGGCCAGCATGGCGAGGGTGGCGAGCACGCCGGCGGTGGCGGTCAGCGGGGAGCGGAGGAGATTGACAAGCATCATGGGGTGGCCAGGGCGCGGATGATGGCTTGCACGTTGTGGCGGATCATGGCCTCGAAGCCGGCCTGGTTGCCGGTGCCGTTGCCATCGGAGATCAAGGGGGTGGCGAGGGTGGTGGCCGTCGCGGTGGCAAGCGATTGCAGCGCCTTGGAGTTGGTATTTTGCTCGGGAAAGATCGCCTTGACCCCGGCGTGTTTCACCGCCGCGATGGTGGCGGCCAAATCCTGAGGGGTGTTGTTTTGTTCCTGGTTGAGGCCGGCCACGGCGATGACCTCGAAGCCGAAGTCCCGGGCGAAATAGCCGAAGGCATTGTGTGCGGTGACCAGTTTGCGCTGGTCGCGGGGCACTTTCGCCAGTTCGCCGCGCGCCCAGCGCTGCAG
This sequence comes from Akkermansiaceae bacterium, assembly GCA_903934285.1. Classification (GTDB taxonomy): domain Bacteria; phylum Verrucomicrobiota; class Verrucomicrobiia; order Verrucomicrobiales; family Akkermansiaceae; genus Luteolibacter. The sequence goes on from CAIZNN010000214.1 coordinate 2,939, forward strand.
GCGTTCGAGGCGTGCGCCGTAGGCACTGGCGTTGTCCAGATAGGTGGCTTTGCCGGCGGCATCCTTGGCTGCCAGCGCCAGCGCCACCACGCGCGCGGCGCGGCGCATGTTGTCGATGCCATGCCACCAATGCGGATCGGGCAGGCCTGAGGCATGTTGCGGGCAGCATGAGTACACCGCATCGGAGCCGACCGTGAGCGATGGGATGGTGTTGCCGACCTCGATCACGGTGACCCCCTGCAAGGTATCCTTGAGGCGGTTCAGATAGGGTTCCTGGTTTTTGCCGGCGGCCAGCACCAACGCCGACGCCTGCATCTGTTGGAGATCGGCCGGGCGCGGCTCGAAGCGGTGGGGATTGCCGCCCGCCCCCACCAAATCAAACACCGTCACCCGCTCGCCGCCCACTTGCCGTGCGAGGTCTGCCATCAGGGGATGCAAGGCGGATACTTGCAATGGCGCGGCGACCGCGCAAGCCGCCGTGCCCACGATCAATAGTCCGCTGAGAATGGATTGGGTCATGCCGCAGTCAGACTATGCATGAGACGGGCAAATGCAAGCGAAATGCAATAACCCGGTAAAACGAAGGCAGGCGGCAAGTTCAGGGCCAGCACAACTGACGAGCGGTGCAAGCCGCCGAGCGCCCGGAGATGGCCGCCATATTGCTTGATTTGTGCCATTGCCAAGGGCCGTTGGATTTTCTAGGATGTGTTACGTACCGGGGCCAGCGCGGCCGGTGGCGGAATCAAATCCGATCATGCAGCCCATCGTCATCGACAAGCCTTACGCCTTTATTGCGCCCCGGTTGAGCCGGTTTTGGCTTTGGGTGGCGCGGCGGTTGGGAGCCAAGCAGTTGCGCCGGGACTACGGGGTTACCGCGGTGGAGTGCGTCGGGGCGGAGCACTTGCGGGCGTCATTGGCGGCGGGCCAAGGCATCCTGTTGGTGGTGAACCACTGCCGCCCCTGCGATCCGCTGGTGATGGACACGTTGGCGCGGGAAGTGGGCCGCCCGTTTCACACCATTGCCAGTTGGCATGTTTTCATGGAAGGCGGGTGGTGGAAGCGTTTCATGTTGCCGCGGATCGGTGCCTTCAGCGTGTACCGCGAAGGGTTGGATCGGGAATCACTCAAGTGCTCGGCCCAGATCCTCAAAGACGGCCGCAACCCGCTGGTGATTTTCGCTGAGGGCTGCGTCAGCCGTTGCAACGACCGCTTGCTCAATTTGATGGAAGGCCCGGCGTTTCTGGCGCGCACGGCGGCGAAGCAACGGCCGGATGGGCGGGTGGTGATCCATCCGGTGTTCATCCGCTACTTTTTCGAGGGCGATTTGACCGCCACGGTCACCCCGGTGGTGGAGGCCATCGAAACCCGCCTGTCGTGGCAACCGCAGAGGCAGGCGTCTTTGTTAGACCGGATTGCCAAGGTGGGTCACGCCCTGCTGGCGCTCAAGGAGATCGAGCATGTGCAAGCGCCGCAGGCGGGCAGCGCCAGGCAGCGCGTGGCGCGGCTGATGGACCACTTGCTCACCCCGCTGGAGCAACAGTGGTGTGGCGGCCGCAACGACGGCGATGCGATGGCCCGGGTCAAGCGCCTGCGCACGGCGATTCTCCCGGACATGATCACCAGTGAGCTCAGTGAAAGCGAGCGCGCCGCCCGCTGGCGCCACATGGCGGATCTCTATCTGGTGCAACAGCTCCATTGTTATCCCGGCGACTACATTGAGCAACCGACGGCGGAGCGGATTTTGGAAACCGTGGAACGCTATGAGGAGGATCTCACCGATGTGGCGAGCGCCCATCCGCCGCTGCGTGCGGTGATCAGCGTGGGTGAGGGGTTTGAGGTCGGCCCGCTGCGCGACCGCTCGCTGGCGACGGACCCGATCACCGCGGAATTGCGCCAGCGGATGGAGCTTTTGTTGGAGCAATCCAAGGCGCAGCGTCGGCAAGCCCCCACAGGGAACTGACCGGAAGGCCTTGACCGCGAGGCGGAAAAGCCCAGACTCAGCGCATCAGTATTGACCCGAACCTCTATGCCTGCCCCCAAGACGCCCCCCTGCAAGACCGCCATCGCCGAGTTGGAACCCTTTGCCGGGCTGGCCATGGCGAGCATTTTGGTGGTGACCAACGCGCGCCAGGCCGAGATGGCCAGGCACGAACTGATGGGCGCGGGGGTGGTGGGATTTGACACCGAGTCGAAGCCGACCTTTCACAAGGGCGAGAAATCCGAGGGGCCGCATGTGCTGCAATTCTCCACCTTGCAGCAGGCATTCATCTTTCAGTCGCACGTCGTGGAGGCCCATGCGGTGATTATCGAGTTGCTGCGCTCAAGCGAGCTTGCCAAGATCGGCTTTGGTCTGGGCGGCGATCTGCATCAGATCGCGAACCGCTTCGGGATCCGCCCGGCGGCCATTGTGGACCTGGACCGGTCATTCAAGAAATTGGGCTATCGCAATGCGGTCGGTGCGAAGTCGGCCATCGCCATGCTGTTCAACCGCAAGCTGTTGAAATCGAAATCGGTGACCACCTCGAACTGGGCGGCGCGGGAATTGTCCGAACGCCAGTTGCTCTACGCGGCCAATGATGCCTACGCGGCGCTCATGACCTATCACGCGCTGGCGGAACAGCGCGCACCGGGAAGTTAGGCCCGGGGTGTCAGCCGCAGACATCCTCAACCCGGAGGAAAAAAAAGGTGCGCAGCCAGACTGGGCGAATCCAGGAGCAAACCATAAATAATCAAACCATGAAAAGATTATCGATAATCACATGCCTTATGCTCGCGCTTTCAGGTTATTTGCGTGCTGACAAGGAGGCGCCAATTTCGCCGGAGCGGCTCACTGAGCAAAGCGAACTTGTAGTTCAAGGGAAGGTGGCTGGTGTGGTTAGAGTCAAAGAAGAGGCTATTGCCTCTGAGAAGCAGGGAGTGGGGGGTGCCCATGCGGCGGCTTGGTTAGCCCGAGGCGCCCGCCCACCGGCTGGAAATCCACGATCCAATCGCCGGCCTGTCTGCGGGTGGAATCCGGCGAGTGGTGGTGCGGCAGGGAACTGCGACCTCGCCCCCACCGGACGCCCCGGAGCTGCGTCCCTGCCCGGCATCGTCACGCCGCCGCCCCTATTGGGAGGTTTGATAGAACAGAGTCGTGTTCTCGGTGAAACCCTTTCAAAATCCGTCAGGCTCCGGCGGTGGCGGGTTGGGAATCGGTTTGGACGGAGTTGAACAGGAGTTCCTCGGTGTCGGGCTTGCGGGAGACGTTGACCAGTGAGCCGGGTTTGACCTCGCCGCGCAAGATCGCCTCGGCGAGCGGGTCTTCGAGGAAGCGCTCGACGGCGCGGCGCATCGGGCGGGCGCCGTAAGCGGGATCGAAGCCCTTGGTGGCGAGCAGGGAGCGGGCGTCGTCGCTGAGGACGAAGGTGATATCCTTTTCGCGCAGGCGCTTGAGGAGTTTTTCCACTTCCAGGTCGACGATTTTGTTGAGGTCGTCCTTTTCCAGCATGTGGAACACCACAATGTCGTCGAGACGGTTGAGAAACTCGGGTTTGAAGAAGCGCTTGGATTCCTCGAGGATTTTGGCTTTCATGCCCTCATGGTCGGCGAGGTCCTGGGCCATGGCGCCGAAGCCGAGGGTGGTCTGGCGCTTGATGTCGGAGGCCCCGATATTGGAGGTCATGATGATGATGGTATTGCGGAAGTCGATCTTGCGCCCTAACGAATCGGTGATGGTGCCTTCCTCCAGGATTTGCAGCAGCAGGTTCATGACGTCGGGATGGGCTTTTTCGACTTCATCGAAGAGCACCACCGAGTAGGGGCGGCGTCTAACGGCCTCGGAGAGTTGGCCGCCCTCCTCATGGCCGATGTAGCCCGGCGGCGAGCCGATGAGGCGGCTGGAGGTGAATTTCTCCATGTATTCGGACATGTCGATCTGGATGAGGGCCTCCGCATCGCCGAACATGAACTCGGCGAGGTGGCGGGCCAGATAGGTTTTGCCGACGCCGGTGGGGCCGAGGAACAGGAACGAACCGATCGGACGGCGCGGGTCCTTGAGGTCGGCCCGCGAACGGCGCAGCGCCTTGGAAATGGTGATGACCGCCTCGTTCTGGCCGATGACGCGGGCTTTGAGTTCCTCCTCCATCTTGAGGAGTTTTTCGGTTTCCTTTTCCTCCATGCGGCGCAGCGGCACGCCGGTCCACTTGGAGACCACCGCCATGATGTCGTCGTCGGTGACGGTGACGATGGTTTCCTCCGACGAGGCGCGCCAATGCTTGAGGGTTTCCTCGAGTTCTTTTTTGGTGGATTTTTCCGCATCGCGCAGGGCGGCGGCCTTTTCAAAGTTCTGTTCGGCAATGGCCGCCACCTTGTCGCGGTTGATCTGGGCGATTTTCACCTCGAACTCCTTGATGAGCGGCGGCCGGGTCAGCGTGCCAATCCGCGCCCGGGCTCCGGCTTCATCCAACACGTCGATCGCCTTGTCGGGCAGGAAGCGGGCGGTCAGATAGCGCGAGGTCAGCCGCACGGCTGCCTCAATGGCGGCTGGGGTGAACTTGGCCTTGTGATGGGATTCGTATTTTTCCTGCAAGCCCTGGAGGATTTTGATGGCATCGCTGACCGAGGGTTCCTCGACCTTGACCTGTTGGAAGCGGCGCTCCAGGGCGGCATCCTTCTCGATGTACTTGCGGAATTCGTTGAGGGTGGTGGCGCCGATGCATTGGAGTTCGGCGCGGCTGAGGGCCGGCTTGATGATGTTAGAAGCATCCATGGTGCCTTCGGCCGAGCCGGCGCCGACGATGGTATGGAGTTCATCGATGAAGAGGATGATGTTTTTGGATTTGCGGATTTCATCCATCACCGCCTTGATGCGTTCCTCGAATTGGCCGCGGTATTTGGTGCCGGCAACCATCAGGGCGAGGTCGAGGGTGACGACCTTGCGATCGCGCAGCAGTTCGGGCACATTGCCGTTGGCAATTTCCTGGGCGAGGCCCTCGACGATGGCGGTTTTGCCGACGCCGGCTTCGCCGATGAGCACCGGGTTGTTCTTGGTGCGGCGGCAGAGGATTTGGATGACCCGCTCGATCTCGCTCTCGCGACCGATGACCGGGTCGAGCCCGCCCTCGCGCGCCACTTTGGTTAGGTCGCGGCCGAACGCGTTGATTGCCGGGGTTTTTGATTTGCCCTGGCCTTCCTGGCCCTGGCCCTGGCCCTGGGGTTTGCCCTGGGGCTGGCCCTGGGCGGGCACGTCGGCCTCCTCAAAGGGTCCATCGCCGTCTTCCAGATCGTCGTCGTCGTCATCGTCGTCGTCATCGTCGGCATAATCTTCCGGCGAGAAGTTCGGGTCGATTTCGGCGAGGATTTCGTTGCGGGTGCGTTGGATATCCACGTCGAGGCGGCGCAGCACGCGCGCGGCGATGCCTTCACCTTCGCGCAGCAAGCCGAGCAGCAGGTGCTCGGTGCCGACGTAGGAATGATTCAGCGCCTTGGCTTCCTTGTTGGCGAAGGCGAGCACTTTCTTGACCCGCGGGGTGTAGGGGATGGTGCCGGTGGATTTTTGGGGGGGGCCGGAACCGACCTCCTTTTCCACTTCCATGCGGACGGCTTCGAGTTCGAGGCCCATATGTTGGAGCACATTGACGGCGACGCCCTGGCCGAGTTTGATGAGGCCGAGGAGCAGGTGTTCGGTGCCGATATAGGCATGGCTGAAGCGATCGGCCTCCTTGCGAGCCAAAGCGAGGACTTGTTGGGCGCGTGGGGTGAAGTTATTCATGATGCGTCGGGGGGATTGGCGGGGTCAGGGATAACGGGTGGGCCATCCTCAGATGGAGTACTGTTATCCGAGGATTGGAGAGATTGCAAGCGGGTGCGGACGATTTGGGCGCGGATGGCATCGCGCTCCTCAGGTGAGAGTTTGCGCACGGCGAGCAATTGCAGGTGGGCCGGTTGGATATCCATCAACAACGTGTCGCACAGAATGATGGTGTCGCGCGGGAAAAACCCGAGGGTGCCGCCCAGCCGCAACAACGATAGATGGTTGAGCGCTTCCTTGGAATCGATGATGTGGGCATGGCGCAACACCCCGTAGGCGCGCCCGATCTTGTCGGCGACCATCTCCGGATCGTCCTCGAGGAGTTTTTCGCGGGCGTTGTGCTCGTGTTGGGCGACTTGGCCGATGACCCGCTCGAGGCGCCGGATGATGGTCTCCTCGCTCTCGCCGAGGCTGGACTGGTTGGATATCTGATAGAGATGGCCGAGCGACTCGGTGCCTTCGCCGTAGAGGCCGCGCACGGCGAGGCCGATTTTGCTCACTGCCTGGAGGACCTGGCCGATTTGGTCGCTGAGCACCAGCCCGGGCAAGTGCAACATCACCGACGCGCGCAGGCCGGTGCCGAGATTGGTTGGGCAGGTGGTGAGGTAGCCGAGGGTCGGGTCGAAGGCGAATTCGAGGGTGGTTTCCAGCTCGCTATCCAAGGCGGTGAGCGCCTCGTAGGCGGAGCTGAGTTGGAGGCCGGGGCGGATGGCCTGCATTCGCAGGTGGTCTTCCTCGTTGAGCATGAAGCTGAACGACTGGCGGCGCTCGATGATGACCGCCGAGCCCTCGCCGCGTGCGGCGTGTTCCCGGGACACCAAGTGGCGTTCGACCAGGACCTGTTTTTGCACGGCCGAGAGATCGCTGAGTTCCTGCGAGAAGGCGTCTTTCATCACCGGCAACGACTCCACCGCCGGCCGCATCAACTCGAGGGCGGCGGTCCGTTGCGCGCTTTTGGCCCACCCGGGGAACGGCTGGCGGCGCAGGTTGCGCGCCAAGCGGATGCGCGAGGTGAGCACCGCACCATGCTCCGTCTGCCCGCCGGTCATCCAATCGGCGGGATTCTTGATCAGGGTGGAAAAGCGCATCATGGTGGTGGCAGGTGGGAGGGGTGGGGGAAGGCGACTGCCGCGAGCCATGGGACTGGGCGGAGCGGGCGGACTGGGCGGGGCGAGCCGATTCAGCTTGTTAGCGTCTCAGATTTTGAGTTTTTCCTTTTCCGTTTCATTGACGGTGTGGATTTCGTCGCGGATGCCGGCGGCTTCCTCGTAGTTTTCGGAGGCCACCGCTTGTTCGAGGCGGGCGCGCAGGTCTTGGAGTCGTTGGTGTTTGAATTGGAGGGCCATGAGGCCTTCGGGGACCTTGCCGACATGGCTGGCGCCCTTGTGCATGCCGCGCAGCATGGGGGTGATTTCCTCGCGGAACGTCGCGTAGCATTCGGCACAACCAAAGCGCCGGACGCGGCGCAGATCCTCCAAGGTGAAGCCGCAGGCCGGGCAGGTCTTGTTGCTGCCAGCGGTGCCGGGCGGGTGGCTGGCGGTGAGGCCGCCGAGTTCGCCGGTGATTCCGCCCAGCAGCAGATCCGCCAGCGAGAAGCCGGTCGGGTCGGTGACCCCACGCTCCTCGGCACATTTTTCACACAGGCTGACCTTCTTCATCTGCCCTTCGACGAGTTGGGTGAGGAAGACGCTCGCTTTGGCATCGCAGAAATCACATTTCATGTCCGGGCGAAGCTAGAACCGGCCGCCGCAGGATGCGAAGAGAATCGGCACTGTGGCGGATTTTTCCGCGCCTTCATGCAAATGGGGTGCCGCTGGTGCCGGTGAGCTGGGTGTAGGCATCGATGAAACGGCGGGTGAGGGGGCCGGGTTTGCCGCTGCCGATGGTGCGGCGGTCCAGTGAGACGACCGGGATGACCTCGGCGGCGGTGCCGGTCAGGAAGGATTCGTCGGCGATGAAAATGTCATAGCGGGTCAGCGAGCGCTCTTGGAATGGGATGGCGAGGGATGCGGCCAGTTCGATGATGACGCCGCGGGTGATGCCATCCAGCGCCCCATCGCTGATGAGCGGCGTGAGCAAGGTGCCGTTTTTGATGATGAAGATGTTGTCGCCGGTGCATTCAGCGACGTAGCCCTGCTCGTTGAGCATGATGGCTTCCAGCGCGTTGGCCTGGATCGCCTCCACCTTGGCCATGATGTTGTTGAGGTAATTGAGGCTTTTGACCTGCGGCATCAGCGCGCCGGGTGCCAAGCGGCGGGTGGCACAGGTGATGAGGGCGAGGCCGTTGGTGTAATGTTCCTCCGGATAGAGCTTGATGGTCGAGGCGATGATGAACATCGAGGGCCGCGGACACAGGAACGGGTTGAGCCCGAGCTCGCCGCAACCGCGGGTGACCACCAGCCGGATATAGCCATCCGTCAGCCCATTGGCGGCCACCGTGTCGCAGGTGAAGCGGCAGACCTCCTCTTGGGTCCAGGGCAGCTCCAGCACAATCGCGCGGGCCGATTCAAACAGCCGCCGGATGTGGTCCTCCAAGCGGAAGATCCGCCCGTTGTAAAAGCGAATCCCTTCAAACACCCCATCCCCATAAAGCAGGCCGTGATCAAAGACCGAGATCTTCGCTGCCGCTTCGTCCACCAGTTTGCCGTCGAGCCAGATTTTCATGTGTGCGTGTGCCGCCAGCTTAGGCGCCCACCCGCCCGTGGCAAGCGGCAAATAGCGCCAGGATGGGATTGCGGCGGGCTAAAGCCCGCGCTCCAACAAGAGAAACCCCTCCCGGCCGCCATGTCCGGACCTCCGCGGATGAGTCATGAGTCATGGGTCATGGGTTTCTTCGGCGCATGTCGGCGCCTTATTCCAGCACGGCGACGTTGGTGCAGCGCGATTCGATTTCGCTGCGCAGGCAAGCGTACAGATGGGGGTTGTGCAGGGCGAGGATGCCGAGGGCGGCAAGCACCGCGTTGGCCGGGTTGAGCACGGTCATGACGGGCACCTGGCTGGGTGCGCGCAGCGACGACCAGACATCATCGGGGAAGGTGTCGTGGTTGGCGGGAATGGTGATGACCGGCACGCTGGTGGCCGCGGCGAGGGTCGGCCCGGCGCCGTTGGACATGCCGATGCAGGCAAGCACCACCGAGTCGGGCACTTCCTGGGTGAGCCGCGCCAGTTCTAACAACCCGCGGAGTGGCTCCTTGTGCACCGAACAGGCGATGGTGAGGGAGGGAATGGCGCCGTGGGACAGCTTGTCGACCGCCTCGACGAGGGGCGCGAGATTGTCGTTAGGCGAGCCGGCCCAGACGATGACGCGCTGGCGCGGCAGTTTGAATTGGGCGGTGAGGCGCTCGACGAGTTGATAGCTTTTAACCACATCGGCCAACTGGCCGCCGTCGCGGTAGATTTGCTTGTCGATGTAGGCGCCGTTCTCGAGCACGCGCCAGGAATCGTTGTCGATCACGTCGGCGAGCAACAGTTGGCCGGCGGGGTCGATGCCGAATTCGACCTTCATATCGACGAGTTTGCGGCCTTGGAGTTGCCAGGCTTTTTCGAGCACGAGGAAGGTGTGGCGGGCGAGTCGGGACATTTCGGCGAAGCGCGCGGCCTCCGCGGGCTGGCTGAAGACCTCGTCTTCGGATAGGACGAGGAATGGCTGCTGGGTGGCAAACGGCTTGGCGGGATGGAACAGGCTGATGGTGGCCGCCACGGCGTCCCAAATCATGTAGGGATCGTCGCAGGTGAGTTCGTGCTGCTGCCAGCGGCGGTCCTTGGTTTTGAGATAATACTCGACGATGAGCTTGGGGAACAGGTGGCCCTTGGCAAGATGCGGCGCGCGCTTGAGAAATGACCCGTGGGCCTCACGCCGGGTCACCACCTCGTAGGGTAGCATCTGGCACTTCGGCGCGACGAACCAATCGGGCCCGCCCTGGGTGTCAAAGGCGACCGGGATCTGGCAATCTTGCAACAGCCGGAAGACATTGCAGGCGGTCTGGGTGGCGATGCGGCCCTTGGCGGGAATGATGTCGTGCTTGGCGCCGTCGCCCGCCGTGATGTCATCCTTGGCCAGCAGGATCACGCGGCTGGGATCGTCCTTCTTTTCGATGATACGCTTGGTCTTGCCTTCGGCTAGAATGCGTCCAAGTGGCGGGGTCAGGTCGGGGTGCATGGCTGGCCGCTAACTTGCCCATGGCTGCTGGTGGCGTCAAGGCCGATGCTGCCGCCGCAGGGCGGAAATTTTTTTGCGCGTCGCGACGCCCATGCGGGTGAACTTGATGGGTCGGACGGGTCGGACGGGTCGGACGGGTCGGACGGGTCGGACGGGTCGGACGGGTCGGACGGGTCGGACGGGTCGGACGGGTCGGACGGGTCGGACGGGTCGGA
>CAIZNN010000215.1 GCA_903934285.1 Akkermansiaceae bacterium
GGCAAGCGGGAAATTCGCCAATCAGAATGTGTAGTCCAACTCCATCGAGGCCCGCGTGGTGGTCGGCAGGCTGGCGGTTGCCACAAACGCGTCGCCCTCGGACTCGAACATCGCGAGTTTGACCAGCGCGGTGAAGTGCTCATCGAATTTCTTGACCAGCACCGAATCAAATTCCCAGCCATAGCCGGTGGAAGGGGTGTCGTCGCCGTAGGCGTGCAGCGCGTTGGTCCATTTGATGCCGCAGAAAATCGGCAGGGTATGGGAAACATAGACATCCGTGAGACCGTTGTGATTGCCTTCGATCCGGCCGCTGGCAAAGGCGTCGGCGTACCCATTGAAGGCATGAACGGTCGCCAGCGGTGTTTTGAAGCCGGCGTTGAGTTGTTCGACGCCGACGACCAGGGTTTGAGTTCCGAACGTCTTGGTGGCGGTGAAATGGGCATACCATGCCTGGTCGTCCGAGTCGAATCCCGCCTGGTCCTGCCAGGCGAGTTCGCCGTATAGCGTCAGCCCTAGCACATCGCCCTTGGCGCTCAGGCCGAAGGTGTCGTTGTCCCAATTCGGCTTGTTCCGAAAGTCCATGATATAGGCATAACCACCGAGAGTTACCCCCTTGACGCCGGTGTAGGACGCATTGAACAGATTCACGTTGGCAGCGATGTCCTGCACGTTGTCAAACAAGGGCTTGGTCGTGAGCGGCGAGTCCGCTTCCGCACCGTAGATCCGGTCAATCTGGTTGAGATAGGCATAATTGAACGTCAAACCAGCGATGAATTTGTTGGATAGCGAGATGGCATCAAAGGTCTGTTCGTTCTGGCGCCAACCGACGTTGCCGATGAAGGCGGCGTTGTCATAAATAAGCCGCTGGCGGCCTACTTTCGCAGTCGTGTCAAAGCCAACATATTGGAGCAGTGCTTGATTCAACTCGGCGTTGCGGGGGTCCGGGATGGCCGAATTGGCGCGATCATGCGGATTGGCCAGCGGGCCGGCATTCGCATTGTAGTCGCTGCCTGCCACCTCGGTGAATTCACCATCGACCAAAGCGCTGAATCCATACCATGCCCTGGTTTTCAGCCCCAGGCGCTCGCGAAAGGTGAAGGCGGTTGATGGGTCTTTGCCATCCACATCGGCATACTCGTAGCGCGCACGGATGTCGATGAGCGGTTTGAGCCATGCTTCAGGCATGACGCTGGGCATGGGTTCCAGTGCCGGGGTTCCGGCATGCAGCAGCGTGGCGGTGGCTAACAAAACAAGGGCTTTGACTCTCATGGTGGTGGTGGTTGGTGTGGTGTGGTGTGGTCGGTGGTTAACCTGAAACCGGTACTGCGGGCACCGCTTCAGAATCTGGCGCGTGAAACTGTTCTTCGAAGACATGCTCCAGCTGCGGGGTGGCGCGCTTGAGGATCTTTTGGACGACGCAATGCATCCAGATGAAACTCGCCAGGGTGACAAGGAACAGGATGGCAAATGTTGTCTGCGGGATGCCGGTGGCCTTGAAGCAATAGGCGAACAACAAGGGCAGGATGAATCCGCCCAGCGCGCCGAACAGGCCGACGAGTCCGCCGACGGCGCCGACATCGTTGGGGAAATACTCCGGAATGTGCTTGTAGACTGCGGCCTTGCCGATGCCCATGCCACAGCCGACGAGAAACACCAGCAAGGTGAACAGATAGGGCCCCATCACGAACCGCATGGTTTCCACCTGCCCGCCGTTATGGATTCTCTCCGGCACATAGAGCACAATATGCCCTTGCGGCGCCGATAGAACCAGCAGCGCCAGCAGCATCACCCCGAACACCCAGTACATGATCCGGCGCGCCCCGAATTTGTCGGAGAGCCAGCCGCCTAGCGGCCGCAACAAGCTCGCCGGAAAAATGAACAGAGCTGTTAGCAGCGCGGCGTTTTTGAGTTCCAACCCGAACACATCGACATAGTATTTCGGCAGCCACATCGACAGCGCGACATAGGCGCCGAATACCACCACATAGTAAAGACTGAAGCGCCAGACCCGCATTTGTCCCAGCGGCCGCAACAACTCGCCGAGCGGCCGGCCGGCTGCCGGCTTGTGGTCGTGTTTGGGACAGATGAACCAGATGGCCGCTGCCATTGCCACTAACAAGCCGCTGTAAAGCAGTGGCACAAAACGCCAGCCGCCGGGAATGACACCGCCATAGTACCCCGCGGTGGGCAGCAGCGCGAGCAGCCACGGGCCAATGAATTTTGTCACCGACGCGCCGACATTGCCCGCCCCGAACACGCCGAGCGCGAAACCCTGGTGCTGGCGGGGATGCCAGGCTGAGTTCCAGGCGATACCCACTGAAAACGCATTGCCCGCCATCCCCACCAGGAATGCATAGAACAACAACTCGTTGAAGGTTCGCGTCTGGCTGAGCATGAATGCGGGAATTGCCGTGGCCCCGACCAATAAGGTCATCACCAGTCGCCCGCCGAAGCGGTCGGTCCACAGCCCGAACAGCAAGCGCCAGATGGAGCCGTTCAACACCGCGATGGCGGTGAGCCAGCCGAACTGGACTTCATCGAGTTTGAACTCCTCGCGGATCTTCACACCTAACACCCCGAACATCAGCCACACCGCGAACATCAGCGTGAACGCGATAGTTGAAAGCGTGAGTACGGTGTTGCTCTGCTTGTGGTCGTAATCCTCGGGGTGGCGCATGACAACTGCGAGGTGTGCTTTTCCTGATGGCAATAATCCGTAACTGATGGCAGCCTGCCGCTAGGATGGCTTCTCGCATCCCGTGCGGGTGTAGAACCACCAGTTGATGATGGTGGCGAACACGCAGAAGACCATCAAGCCGACGAAGAACGGAGTGGGTGATCCATAATGCGCCTTGGCCTGGCCGATCAAGGTGGCAAACAGAAACGGGCCATAGGCGGCGATGGCCGCGGTGAATCCGATCACTCCCGCCGCCTGTCGTGGCGAATGCGCGAAGATCACTGGAAATTGGCGGAAGGTTGCGGCATTGCCGATCCCGGTGAAGAAGAACATCCCTAACATCACCGCCACAAACATCGGGAACTGCTCGATGGATGTCGGCGTGAGCAAACCGCCGAAGCTGAGGACCGCGGCTCCCGCGATGAGACCGAAGCCGCACAGCTGGGTGAATATGGCACCACCCCACTTGTCGGCGAGGGGCCCTGCAAACACGCGCATGGCCGAGCCGATGAGCGGGCCGTAGAAAGCGTATTTCAACGGGTCCGGCGCGTTGGGGAATCCTCCGTAAATGGTTTTGATCAACAGCGGGAATGCTGCGGAGAGTCCCGAGAATGCGCCGAAGGTCATTACATAGGTGATGGTGCAGAAATAGGTGTGCTTGTTAGAGAAGATGTCGAGTTGTTCGCGGAAGGACGCTTTGACCGGCACATTGCGCAGCATCAACCAGGCGGCCACTCCGAGAACGGTCAGCAATGGCACATACCAGAAGGCGGAGTTTTGCAGCCAGAGTTGGCTGGTTTTACTGCCTTTGGTGAATGTTTGGGAAGCCCCCAACGCCCCGCTGCCGATGGCGAAGGTGATGATCCACGGCGTGATGAATTGGGTGACGCTTACGCCGAAGTTGCCGATGCCCGCCTGGATGCCCAGCGCGGTGCCTTGCAGCCGCTTCGGGAAAAACACGCTGGTGCTAGGCATATAGGACGAGAAGTCGCCACCCCCCATGCCAAACAGCAACGCCAGCACCAGAAACATCCAAAACGGTGTGGCCGGATTCATCACCGCCAACCCCAGGCCCACGCAGGGCAGAATCTTCGCCAGCGTTGCTATGGCAATGACCTTGCGGGTCCCGAAGATCGGGATCAGAAACATATGGATGAGGCGCAAGGTGCCCCCGGCCAACCCTGGCATGGCGGCCAGCCAGAACAATTCCATCTCGGTGAACTTGAAACCGATGCCAGGTAATCGAACCACCACCGCGCTCATAACGAACCAGGTGGCAAACGATAAGATCAGCGACAGGGTGGTGATCCACAGGGTTTTCCAAGCGATGCGCTTGCCGGAGGCTTCCCAGAAGGTGACGTCCTCAGGACGCCACTCGGGAAGGTAATCAGAGGTTGCTGGTGGCAGGTGTTGGTTCATGGCAATAGTATCGCAAGGGGGTGGGAAAAGTGTAGGGCAGTGATGTGAGTGCGCCTTCAGGCACGGGTCACCATGGCCTGGGCTTGTGGAAACACGACCGAATTCTCCAGATGAATGTGGCGGTGCAAGTCATCCTCCAACTCCAGAAGTCCGGCAAACAAGGCGCGGTAGGTGTTGCATGCGTCGGCGGGCGGCTCAAAGCCGTTGGTCAACTCGCGCAGGCGCGCCAGCCCCTGGCCCGCATCGTCGTGCTCATGCAGCATGCAGGTAATCGGGCCATCCAGCGGCATGACGCAGGATTCCCCGCAACTCATAGCAACAATCGCCGGAAACAAGATATTCTCCTCTTTCAACACGTGGCTTGCCAGCTCATCAGCCAGGGCCATATAGACGGTGGAAACTTCTATCAACGATGGTGTGTGCCGGCCATGCACGGCGGCCACCTGTTGCGCCATGGTGCGCAAACGTGGCAGTTCGCGTCGCAGATAACCATGGTGAGTTTCAACGATATAGGCGCACAGCTCGTGCAGCGGCAAGGCTGCCGGATTTGGCACCTTAGCCGCCGGTTGTGCCACTTCCGCCGCGAATTCGCCGAGGACTGCTTCCACAGCCACACGGCTACCATCGCAAGCCTCATCCAGCGTGCGTGCTCCCTGACAGCAGAAATCGATGCCATGGCGTTGCAAGATGCGCGAGCGACCTGGCCGCTCGGCGACCAGTTCGCCGACAGTGCGGTCAATCATCGGTGTGCCCGGGGGAGAATATATATTTGGTGTGTGGCTCATCGCTGAATTCTGTTACTGTTGAGTTGCGGATCGATTCTCTGGCGCCTTACAGCGTCTTGTTCGGAATTGGCTTGTGTGCGTCACGCCGCCGACTATTCAGGTTGCCGTGCCGAATTCAAGACAAAACGTGCGTGATTAGGTTTTTAGTGCGCATCGGCGTCAGGCGCACCGGCAGAGGTGCAAATTTCCGGCCGGGCTGGCGATGGTCTGCCTGCAGTCCTTGCCGCAGATATCATCGGCCGTGACGGGCACGTTCAGGCTAATTGGGATGGTGCAGGCAACCAAGGAGTTTACGGATTTCTATCTGGCGGGGCTGGCAAGGGAGTGGCGTGCGGATTCAAGAGGTGCTGGAGATTGGCAGGGAGCTTCGACTCGGCGGCGGTCTTGTCATCCGGGGCTCCGGCATCCACCCACCACCGCAAGAGTTCGATCTCGTCAGCCGTCATTTGCGGTGCGCCTGCCGGCGGCATGTGGCCTTCTTGATAAAGCGGATAATCCAGCAGTGTGACCAACTCGCTGGCGGCGGCATTGCCGGGCACTAGGACCGGTCCGTATTTGGGGCTGCGGAGGATCTGGGCCATGGTGTCCACGCGCAGCCCGCACTTGGCCTGCAGCGGCCCGTGGCAGGCGACGCATTTGGCCACCAACAGCGGCTGCACCAAGGTGGCAAAGACCGAGGCCGCGTCCCCACTTCCTGTCCCCACGGCCGTCCGCATAACCGGGGTGCCACCCTCGGTGTGGTTTCCGAGCGATGGTAAATAGCGGGTCAGATAATTCGTGCCATGGGTGAGCGAGCCACCGAAATGGCTGACTCCCACCAGACTCAGTAGCGTGAGCGCGAGCGCCACGGCGTAGGTGGCCCGCCAGTTGAGAATATGCAAAATCAAGACCAGCAGACAAGCACCTGCAACTCCGAAGCCGCTCCACCGGTGCCATTCTAACAGGCATGTGTCGTAGCCGCCGCCGCGGGCCAGCAGGCACCCGCAAACAGCACTCAGGATGGTGGTCGGCACGGTCAGCATGAGCACACTGCCACGCACCACGGTGAGTGCGTGCATGCGCTGCCAGCACGCGAGGAGTTCGAGGCTGGCCAACAGCACGAGAAAGCCGATGGGCAAGTGCACCAGCAACGGATGAAAGCGTCCGATAAACTGAATGAGATCAGGTGCAAGAGCGCTCATTTGTGGCATTGTATGCACTGCTAGCCGGATTCCTCGTCAGCGTCAGACACGCGGGTTGCCACATCGAAGCCATGGAGCAGGTGTTGCAACCCCCACAGGCCGAGCACGGTGGCGGCGAGCATCAGCGCAATCTGGCCAAGGTTGGCTGCCAGGTTGGCCTTGAACAAGAGCCAGGGGCGCCCGTCGCTCTTGATGAGCGGATGGGTTCCTGATAGATACTCATCCACATCAGTGATGCCATCACCATCCAGATCGCTGTCCTTGGGCAGCTTGTGGGCCAGTTCGGCCGGCGTCACCCGCAATTCCAGAAACTGTTTCTTGCCGAGGTGGTTGATGATGTGGTTGCCGAATGCGTTGAGGATCGGACTCTTGACGTTGGCATGCGGTTCGAAAGCGCCGCGCGCACGCCCAAGTTCGGCTTGCTCCGCCAGGGTCAGATGGCCGATTTGGCCCGGCGCAGCGCCTTCCGGTCCGTCCGAATGCATGTGGCACATCGCGCAATTGACTGTACGGCCTGATTTCTGGCTGACAAACTTCTGGAATTCCGGGTAGGCTTGGGCGGTGCCGGCGATGGCCAGCACGGCCAGAGTGGTGCAGCAAGTGGTGAATGGGATGGAGCGCATGATTAGCCTTTGAAGAGGTGATAGATATTTTCGCCGAACAGGGTCATGATAACCAGATAGATGCCGGCCATGATGGCGAGCAGGCGCAAGGTTTGGCGGTTGGTGTTTTTGAAAAGCCACGGGGTGGCCAGCAGCAGCACCGCCAACAGGGTGGAACCAACCAGAATCACCCACAGCGGCAACAACTCCAAGGGATAATACACCCAGAAAAAATACCACTCCGGCTTGATTCCGTCCGGGGTGGACCCTTTGGGGTCGAACGGCTCAAACAACGGATACGCAAACAACGACTCAAATGGCAGGCACACGCCCAGGATGAACAACACCATGAACGCAATCCCCCACACCCGCAGGTCCTTGAGCAAAAACGTCGGGAAGAATCTCTCCATGTGGCGCGGCTTGGCATCAATGCCCTTGCTCATGCCATGCAACTGCACCGACACCAGGTGAAAGCCCAGCACCCCGCAAATGGCCAGCGGCAAAATGATGACATGCAGCGAGAAAAACCGGCTCAACGTCGCCTGCCCCACCGAGGCTTCGCCCTGGATGATTTCCTTGGCCTGCCGCGGCCATTCGGCCATTTGGCCCGGCAGATAGCCGCCGATTTCCTCGATGGTTTGCAGGCCGATTTTGGTGGCATTGACCGCGATCTGATGCCACGGCAGCAGGTAACCGGTGAAGCCGAAGGCGAAGGTGATGCCTAACAAAAGGACGCCGGTTACCCAGGTGAGTTCACGGGGTTTCTCAAACGCCTTCATTGCAAAGGCAGTGAGCAGGTGCGCCAGCACGCTACCGATCATCAGTGAGGAGGCCCAGGCATGGACATTGCGCACCAGCGCCCCGGCGGGAACCTGATCGGTGATGAATTCCACCGACGCATGGGCATCACTGACCGTGGGCTGATAGTAAAACAGCAGCATCAGGCCCGTGGCAATCTGCACCATGAGGAAAAACATGGCCAGGCCGCCCATGTAATACCCCCATGCCAGTCCGTGTACGGGAACCTCCTTCTTCTGCACCATCGATGCATAGTTCATTTTCTCGACGGGCAGCCGCTCGGCGAGGAATTTCTCGGTGTTTCGGAGAGTTTCGTGCAGTTTCATGAATGGGTCGGCGGTTGATCTGCGGGTCGACGCGGCGGTCCTATGCGCTGGCCTTGCCCGGCTTGGTGATATACAAACCGCACTGGGCAAGCGCCTCAGGCGTGAGGGTGCCAGTCACCGGCTGGCCCGGCGCGCGGCTGGCGACCACCTTGCCGGTGGCATCCACCAGTGCCCATGCGATTTGGGCCAGTGGCGCTTTGGCAGGCGCCCCCTCGTTCGGCATTCCCGTCAAAATATCGAAGTAGGAGATATGGCACGGGCACAAGACGCGGCCGTTGTCATCGACCATGCTGCTGACGGTGCAACCCAGATGGGTGCATTTGGCTGACATCACGATGGGCATGCCATCCTTGCCTTTGAACGCCAGTCCCGGGGCCATGGCATAGTCGATGAAATACTTGCCTTTGAGCGGATCCAATTCGGCATAGGGGGAGACCAGGATCATTGAATTGCGCTGGCGTTCCAACTCATAGCCACGTTCTTCTGCGGTGAGTTGCAAGCGTTGGAGTTTTTTCTCCAACATGGCGGACTCCGCTTCAGGATCATGGCTGGCACCTTTGAAGAAGTTGACGGCCTTGGAGGATACGCCCAGGGCCAGCAACCCGGTGGCCCCCGTCACGCCGGCGGCGCCCTTGATGAATTCGCGGCGACTCTCGGCCCTGATGGTGGCGGCCACCGCGTGTTGGCGGCGGCGGGTGGTGTTCCAGACGACACGTTGGGGGGCGCGCCACAGATAGGTGAAGGGCACGGCGAGGATGTGCATCAGACGCGTGAAGGGCAACAACAGGATGAACAACCATGCGCCGATGAGGTGCAGCTTGAAGAGCATCGGAAAACCAGCCACATACGCCATGTCCGGTTGCAGGAGCAACAGGCTCCACAAATAGGGCACCACCGTGCCGGTGCTCCATGCCGAACCGTAGCGGAAATATATGGCGGACAACAGGCCTAGCAGGACCTGCATGAACAACAACGCCACCACCAGCAGATCCGAATGGGTCGTGACCGCCTGCAAGCGGGCCGAGGTCAGGCGGCGAAAGATGAGAGTGCCAAGTCCGGCGAGGGCCAGCAGCGCGCAGGCAATGCCAAGGGTCTCGATGCAAAACATCGCCACTGGCACGGTGAGGACGCTCGACCAGATGTTGGGCAACAGAAAAGCGAGCAAGTGGCCCAGCAGAACCACGATGATGCCGATGTGCCAAGGGGCGGAGCCCCACAGCAACTGCCGATCCTCGAGGAATTGTGACGAGCGTGCCGACATTGAGAACTTGCTGAGACGGGCGCGCCGGACACAACCGATCACGGCTACGATCAATGCGATATAGGGAAGACCGATGAACAGGAATGCGTCTATCATGGCTGCTGGAAGGTTGAGTGGGTGGTGGCCACAGTTGGGGGCTGGATCATGGGTGAAGGGTCTTTTGTAGCGCGGACTGCAGCCCGTTCCTCAATATCGTCGTCCGGACCGTCCACGATACAGACGGAAGTCCGTGCTGCAGCATCCGGGAGCGGGGCGCAGTTGCAGCCATCTGAGACGGTGGGGCAGATGCCGTGCTGGCGCATTTGTTCCAGCGGACTGAGTGCGGGCTGCAAGCCGGGATAATGGGCCCGCAGCACGTCATCGACGGCTTGCAGCAAGAAGCGGTATGGATGGGTCTCTGCGAGCATCAGGGTCATTTTTGCGAGCGGCCCCAACAGGCAGAATTCCAACAACTCGCGGCGCTCGCTCTCGCCGAGCAGCGACGCGTAACGCAGCAACACCGCGATGTGATCGGGCAACTCGCCAGCGGTGCCAAACTCCAGCAATTCAAAGCGGCTGTGCAGCGCTGCCATGAACTCGCCACGCTTGAAATTCTCCTCGCCGAACAAATGAATGCTGGCGTATGGCACGCATTGGGGAGTCACATCAAAGGTGGCGGTATACAATTCCTCGCGCGCATCCTGAGTGAGCGCATCAACCGCCTTGCTGAAGGCCAGCAGATGAAGGCTGTCAACAGCGGCCAGGGCCGACTCCAATGTGGAATCAAAGTCCGCGCCGGGATAGCCCAGCAGGCGGCCTAGCAGAACGAGTTGGGCGGCAATGGTCGCGGCAATGGTCGCGGCGGCGGGTGGGGCGATGGGTACGGCGGCGGTCATGGATGGCGGGTTGGCATGGCGGGTGGAAACCGCCGCCACGGGGGTGCTGGTGGAGATCAGGCGCGCGGATTGAAGGTGGGATCGAGACTGAAGCCGGTGCAGCCCTTGCAGGCCTCAGGACTGCAAGTGCTTTCGATGGCCTCCTCGCGTTGCAACGGCGGCAACACAAAGCGCTGGAAATGGGTGGGGATGGCCGTCATCGCATAAATCTGTTCAACCTCCTCGCGGGTGGTGCGGGCGTCGCGCAGGATCTTGTCAACGTCATTCTCATTCATGTCACCCACGCTCTGCCAACGCTTGTAGTAACGCACGGCCATGAGTTTGCGCATCACCGCCTCAACGATTTGCTCGTTGCCGGCGCTGAAAAGGCTGGCCAGGTATTTGACAGGCAGGCGGGATTCCTCCAAGCAGGTGAAGAAATTCCTGGCCTCGTGGTTGTAGGTGCCATGGACGGACTTGCCCATCACCGGCAACAAGGGCGGAACATAGAACAACATGGGCATCGTCCGATATTCGATGTGCAACGGCAGAGCCAGCTTCCATTCCATGATATACTTCCAGGCCGGCGAATTCTTGGCGGAATCGAGGAATTCCTCGCTGATTCCGTTTGCGCGGGCGGCGGCTATCACCTCGGGGTCGTTCGGATCGAGAAATGCCATGCGTTGGGACTCGACCAAGGCCCGGTCCGGCACTTTCATCGCGTCCGGCACGCGGTCGGCATCATATAGCATAACTCCCATATAACGGATGCGCCCGACACACGAGTGGAAACATGCCGGCGGTTGGCCGGTTTCCAAGCGCGGAAAACACAGCACGCATTTCTCGGACTTGCCGGTTTTCCAGTTGTAATAAATCTTCTTATACGGGCAGGCGGCGACGCAGGCGCGCCAGCCGCGGCATTTTTCCTGATTGATGAGGACGATGCCGTCCTCGCCACGTTTGTAGATGGCACCTGATGGGCAACCCGCGACGCAGGTTGGATTGGCGCAGTGATTGCAGATGCGCGGCAAATAGAACATCGTCAGACGCTCCACTTCGAAGAGTTGATTGCGCTCCTCTTCGGTTAGGTTGTCGAGATTGAGGTCGTTTTCCGCATAAATCGTCGATCCGGACAAGTCATCATCCCAGTTCGGGCCGCTCTTGATTTCAATCGGCTCGCCGGTGATCAGGGAGATCGGAATCGCAGTCGGTTGGTCATCACCCAGCTTGGCGGTGAACAAGTCATCGTACTTATAGGTGAACGGCTCATAATAGTCATCGAGGTTCGGCTGGTTCGGATTGTAGAACAGCTTGAGAAAGGCGTCAGCCTTGCTTTGGCAGCGCATCTCAATCTTGTCGGAACCGTCCCACTTCCAGCCGCCGTTGAATTTTTTCTGATTCTCCCAGCGGGTCGGATAGCCCGTGCCGGGCTTGGTTTCGACGTTGTTCCACCACATGTATTCGGCGCCTGGCCGGTCAGTCCACACGTTTTTGCAGGCGACGCTGCAAGTGTGGCATCCGATGCACTTGTCGAGGTGGAAGATGACGGATACGTGGGCTCTGACGTCCATGATTTTGATAGGTGCTAGTAAACGACTTGTTGCAATTTGCGGACGATGACGAAGGTGTCGCGGTTGACGCCCTGGGGTCCCCAATAGTTGAAGGCATAGGTGAATTGGCCGTAGCCGCCGATCATGAACAGCGGCTTCATGCGGGTGCGCGTGAGGCTGTTGTGGACGCCGGCGCGCTTCATGCCGCGCTCGGGTGATTTGGGGACGCCCAGCGTGCGCTCCGGCGCGTGATAGAGCAGGCAGATGCCGGTGGGAATCCGCGCACTGACAATGGCGCGGGTGCAGACGACGCCGTGGTCGTTGAACACTTCGATCCAATCATTGTCCTCAATGCCGATGAGATCCGCATCCTTGTCATTGACCCACACCGGATAGCACCCGCGCGAGAGCGTTTTCATGCGCTGGGTGTCACCATAAGTCGAGTGGATGTGCCACTTGCCATGGGGTGTGAGGTAGTTGAGCACCAGGCCACCGCCGCCTTTCGGGGTTTGGATCAGGTCACGGGTCTGGCGCAGTTCGCCGCGCGGCTTGAAGGTTGGCAGGTTTTCGCCGAAGGCGATGTAGGTTTCGTGATCGAGATAGAGGTGTTGGCGGCCGGTGAGGGTGCGGAACGGGATGTTCTCCTCGATGTTCTGGCAATAAGCGGCATAGGTGCGCTTGCCATTGGTGATGCCGGTCCAGAACGGGGTGGTGAGGGTGCGCCGCGGCTGGGTGGTCAGATCATCGAAGGTGTAACGCACCGCGCGGGTGTCCTTTGCCAGATGGGTGTGATCGATGCCGGTCTTGATCGACTCGCTTTCATAGGCGCGCCAGGCCATCTCGCCATTGGTTTCCGGCGCGAAGTGCAGGATCACGTTGCAGGCGTCCTTGTCCACCCGCAAGCTCGGGTATTGTTTGCCGCCCCATTTCTCGGTGGGATGGGTTGCCATGTAGGCGTCGTAGGCGTCATCCACATCGTAGTGGGTGCCGTGCATGGACAGGCCGTTGTTGCGGAAATTTGGGCCGAGGGAAATGAAGCGGTTGTAAACCTGGCTGAAGTCCCTGGCGACGATTTTAATGTTAGGAGCGGTTTTGCCTGGGATCAGATCGCACTCACCCTTGGCCCAATCCTTCACCGTGGGTTGCGCCAACTCCGCCGGGGTGTCGTGCATCAACGGTGAAACCAGAATGTCCTTGACCGGATCCGGGAAATATTGCGGGGCCATTGCCGCGGTTGCGGCAGCGATGCCCTTGAAGATATCCCAGTCGCTCTTCGACTCCCAGCACGGCGTCACCGCCGCTTGCAGCGGATGAATGAAGCTGTGCATGTCCGTCGAGTTCAGATCGTTCTTCTCGTAGAACGTCGCGGCGGGCAGCACGATGTCTGAATACAACGCGGAGGTGTCCATGCGGAAATTCAAATCCACCACCAGGTCCATTTTGCCGAGTTCGACCTTGTCGTGCCAGGTGACATCCTCGATGTCGGGTTTGGCGCATTCCTCGGCGATCGCGTTGTGATGGGTGCCCAGGTAGTGCTTGAGGAAATACTCATGGCCCTTGGCCGAGGAACTCAGAGCATTACCGCGCCAGATATAGAACAAGCGCGGGAAACACTCCGGATTGTCGGGATCTTCCAGGGCAAACTTGACCTTGCGTTCCTTCAACTGTGTGACCACCCATGCGACGATTTCCTCATCGGTCTGCGCGCCTGCGGCCTGTGCCTCCTTGACCAACTCGAAGTTGCTGCGGGTGAATTGCGGATAGCATGGCAACCAGCCGAGTCTAACAGCCATGGCGTTTTTATCCGCGGTGTGGCCGTGGGCCATCGCGTGGGTTGCGTCACTCACCGGGCACATCTCGTTGAACGAGCGATCGTAGCGCCACTGGTCGGAATTCATATAGTGGAACGACGGCGCATTCATCTGCCGTGGCGGGCCGGCCCAGTCACCACCAAAGGCGACCGGTGCCCACGACGTCTGTGGCACGAGTTTTTCCTGGCCGACGTAATGATTGAGCCCGCCACCGCTCTTGCCGATGCAACCGCAGAAGATGAGGGAATTGATGACGGCCCGATAGATCAGGTTGTTATGGTACCAGTGATTGACGCCGGCACCGATGATCACACTGCATTTGCCGCCGGTGCATTCGGCGGTGCGCGCCCATTCGCGCGCAAAGTTCACCGCCACGCTTGCCGCCACGCCGGTGAATTGCTCCTGCCATGCCGGTGTGAACGGTTGGGTGGCATCGTCATAACTGTCTGGCCATTCGCCGCCGAAGCCGCGGTTGATGCCATACTGCGCGAAGTACAGTTCCATCGCCGTGGTCGTGTAGACCGGGCCGTCGACGGTCTCGACGCGCCGGACCGGGACGTGACGGAGGATGACGCGCGCGTTGGTGCCGTCGGAGAAATCCTGCACCTCCACCGGCAGGGTGGTGTCGTGCGCGGCATTCAGCTCTAACAACGGATGGATTGCTTCATGGCTGATGCAATCCTCGAGTTTGAGATTCCACTCGCCCTTTTGCTTCTGCCAGCGGTGGCCGACGGTGCCCTTGGGCATTTTCAAGCTGCCGCTGGTGGCATCCACGACGAAGAATTTCCACTCGGCGTTTTCCTGCGTGCGGGTGGACTCGAGTTGGCTGGCGCGCAGCAATTTGCCGGCGCGGTAACTGCCATTGGCTTGGACATCGAGAGTGACCAGGAAAGCGGCGTCAGTGAACTGGCGCATGTAGTCTTGAAACGCGGGCACCTGGCGGTCCGCATAGTTTTCCTTGAGGATGACGTGACCGACGGCCATCCAGAATGCACCATCGGTGCCTTGATGGAGCGGCACCCATTCATCGGCGACTTTCGAGGTCTGGCTGAAGTCCGGTGAAAACACCACCACCTTGGTGCCGCCATGGCGGGCCTCCACCAGGAAATGCGCATCCGGCGTGCGCGTCATGAGCACGTTGGAACCGACCGTGGCAATGAATTTCGAGTGATACCAATCGGCGCTTTCATTGACATCGGTCTGCTCGCCCCAGATTTCCGGCGACGCCGGCGGCAGGTCGCAATACCAATCATAGAACGAGAGTGACACCCCGCCCATGAGCTGACAGAAGCGCGCGCCGGCGGCATAACTGAGCATCGACATCGCGGGAATCGGCGAGAAACCGACGATGCGGTCAGGGCCGTGGCGGCGCGCCGTGTGAAGATTGGCGGCGGCCATCAGTTCGTTGACCTCGGCCCATGGAGCGCGCCTGAACCCGCCCTTGCCGCGCGCGCTTTGATAGGACTTGCGCGATTCCTCAGCGGTGACAATCGAGGCATAAGCGCCGACCGGGTCACCGGGGAATTTTTTCTTGGCCTTGCGCCACAGATCCAACAACACGCCGCGGACATACGGGTATTTGACGCGGATGGGACTGTAGATATACCATGAATAGCTGATGCCGCGCTGGCAGCCGCGGGGTTCGTATGGCGGGATGGCTTGATCGATGATGGGATAATCAAGCGCCTGGAGTTCCCACACGACGACGCCGTTTTTGACATAGATTTCCCAACTGCACGACCCGGTGCAATTGACACCATGGGTGCTGCGGACTTTTTTGTCATAGCTCCAGCGGTTGCGATAGAACGATTCCCAGGTCCGGTCTTCAGGGGCAAATAGGTCTTGGATCCAGCTCATGCGATTAGTTTCTCCTCCGAGTCAGCTTGTTGTCGCGGCCGCGGGCCAAACGCTGCCCGCGCAGGTAAAGGGTCATGCCCGCCAGCAGCAAGCCTGCGAGGCCCGCTCCTGCCAGCGCGAACCGTGGCGGCGCGGCCACCGGCGCCTTGGGATCGAGCGTGGACAAATACGCTGTCAAATGGATCGCCTCCTGGGTGGTGATGGGATGGCGCTGGTAATGCGGGGCCATGATCTTGAAGTTGGCTTTCTCAATGGCGGAGATGAGCGGGGTGGCGCCCCCCATTTTGCCGAAGACTCCTGTTAGATCCGGGCCGAGGTTGCCGCCCGTGCCGCTGACGCTGTGACAGGCGGCGCAGGCGAGCCCGCCATGGAGCAAGCCGACCGAACCGGCAAACAAGCCGGCCCCCTGCGCGGGATCGGGCGGAGCCATTTTGGCCAGGAAGCGGGCCTGCATCTTCGCCTGCTCGGCAGCCAGACGTTGCGGTGCCTTGCCATCTTTGATGAACTCCGCCAGCGCCGCCAATTCCTCATCCTTGAGCGGGCCGACATTTTTTTCCATCCGCTTGATGGCGGTCTGTAACTGGTCCACCGGCCACGATGCGGCCGTAGCCAGCCCGGGGCCGTTCAACTTCGCTTCGGTTAGAGTGTGGCATCCGGTGCAACTGGTGAGAAAGCGCGCGGCGACGAGGTCGGCTGCGGCGGGAGCCTCGGCCGGGGCCGCCGGCGCGGATGCAGGTGCGGTTGGGGTGGGTGGGGGCTGGGCGGCGGCGGCGGACAGGGTAGTTAACAGGACCCGTCCAAACACTGCGAGACTCAGCAAGACGCGCAATCGGGTTTGTAGAGGGTGCCATTCCAGCGTTCGCTTGGGGCAACGGCCTGCCTCACTGGAAGTGGTGACACTTGCTTGTGCCGAACGGGACGCGGGGAGTGGATCGATGTGCATCGCCATGGCTAGGTGGATGATTTTTCAGACCGGCGGGGCTTCGCGCTCAGCGAAGTCTTGGCCACGGGTGCTTTCAGACGCAACTTTGGCGGCTTGGCAGCCGCGGCCTTGGTCTGGAAAACCGACAGCCGGGTTTGTTCCAGAAACCGGAGGTTTGTCGCTGTCATGCGGGTGATCGTGTCATGCAGCGGACAAGGCGCCTCGTTGCCACACCAGCCCGCGCCGAAGGGACAACGCGAGCTGTTATCGATCTGCTCAAACAATGCGACAATATCGATGAGGCGAATATCCCGCGCCTTCTTGATGAGCCGATAGCCCCCACCCGGTCCCGGTTGTCCCGCCAGAAAACCGGCGCTGGCTAATTGAGTGAGCAGCTTGGCGGTGAACACCGGCGATATGTTCCTCGCTTTTGCGATAGTTGCCGAGCCGACACGGCGCGTTTCCTCCGCAGCGAGATAACTCATCACTGCAATGGCGTTAGTTGCGGTCTTGCCATAGATAAACATGGTGGCTCACGTGCGGGTTTTGTGGTGAGCTCGCCCGCCCCGAATATGTTATCAACATAGGACTGGCGTGCGCCACGCGTGATGTTTTGCGAATTGGCAACGCCAAATCAAGAAAAATCCACCGTGATTTGGTTTTATTCTTGCGGCAGCGGGCGAAGTGGGCATTTTCATCGGCGTGAGCGGTGGCCGCGAGGGTGCCGTTACGCCCCGCCCCCCCTGATTCATGGACCCCTTCGGCCGCACCATTGATTACCTCCGGCTTTCGGTCACCGACCGTTGCAACGAGCGCTGTCTGTATTGCATGCCGGAGAACTACCGGCCATGGACGCAGCGTGGCGATCATCTCAGCGCCGACGAGATTGTCAGAATTGCGGCGACTGCGACGGAGCTTGGGTTTCGGAAATTCCGTCTCACCGGCGGCGAGCCGTTGATTCGGCCCGACATCGTAGACATCGCACGGCGCATCTGGGATCTTGCCGGAGTGCAGACGCTCGGAGTTTCCACCAATGCGCTGATGCTGCCACGGTTGGCCGAGCCGCTCAAACAAGCGGGCGTGCGCTCGATTAATATCAGCTTGGACACACTCGACCCCATGGTTTACCAACGGCTCACGGGCGGCCGCCTGGCGGCGGTGCTGGCAGGCATTGATGCCGCAGTGGCGGCGGGCTTTGAATGCATCAAGCTCAACTGCGTTTTGCTGCGTGGCATCAACGACGAGCAAGTTCTTGCGCTCGCCGAGTTCGGCGCAGCCCGCGCGATGCCGGTGCGCTTCATCGAACTGATGCCGCTGGCCCCCGATGGAGCACTGGATGAACGGCATTTTTTCTCAGTGGCCGAAGCCATGACACGCCTGGCCCGCCATGACGCGCTGGATCCGGCCACCACCAAACCGGTGGGCCACGGGCCGGCCCGCTATTATCGGTTGCGGCGCAGCGGGGGGTTGGTCGGTTTCATCGGTGCGGTGACATGCACGGACTTCTGTGCCAGCTG
Organism: Akkermansiaceae bacterium; assembly: GCA_903934285.1. Lineage (GTDB taxonomy): Bacteria > Verrucomicrobiota > Verrucomicrobiia > Verrucomicrobiales > Akkermansiaceae > Luteolibacter. The sequence continues at coordinate 17,561 of CAIZNN010000215.1, forward strand.
CAACAAACTGCGCCTCACCGCCGACGGCAAGCTCCGCCCCTGTCTGGGCCGTCACGGCGAAATAGATCTGCTGGACGCACTGCGTTGTGACGCAATGACGGCAAGCGTACTTCCCGCAGCCATCCACCAAGCGATAGCGAACAAACCGGAAAAACACGCCTTTGCTGATGAATTCGAAGTTGCGCGCCCGATGACTGCCATCGGTGGATGAGCCGGCGGACCCCGGCCCCTGACTTTGCCCGACCCCTCATAAACACTCCCGCCACTCAGATGTCCGACACCCTGCACACCTGTTCTCCGTTGGTGCTTGGCCTGGCGTTTTTTCTCGCGGCGGCGCTCTATGCCTCGGTGGGCCATGGCGGCGCATCCGCCTATCTGGCCGTGATGGGCCTGCTCGGCATGGCACCAGTGGAAATGAAACCCATCGCCCTTACGCTTAACATCGTCGTGTCATTGCTGGCATTCATTGCCTTTGCCCGCACCGGGCATTTCCGCCCCCGCCTGTGCTGGCCACTGGTGGCAGCCTCCATGCCCGCCGCGCTGCTCGGCGGTTGGTTGCAATCCCCTGAGCCGGTCTTCAAACTCATTCTGGCCGCCGCCCTCAGCGTCGGAGCGTGGCGCCTTGCCAGTGGGTGTAACGTCGAAAAGCCCGCACGCCTTGCACCGCGCTGGCCCACCCTGCTGCTGCTCGGACTGACAATCGGTTTCCTCTCCGGTTTGATCGGCATCGGTGGCGGCATCTTTCTAACACCACTGCTCGTTCTTTGGCGCTGGTGCCCGGCCAAACCCGCCGCAGCCATTTCCGCCGCGTTCATTTGCGCCAACTCGCTGGCGGGGCTGGGCGGATTCCTGGCCACCGGCCGTGCCATCCCGCCGCTCGCGTGGTTGCTGCTGCCCGTCGTGCTTGCCGGCGGATGGCTTGGTTCGCGCTGGGGCAGCCACCGCGCGGGGTCGCCGGCGTTGGGGCGTGCCCTCGCCGCAGTGTTGGTGCTGGCCGCCGCCAAATTCGCCGCTTTCTAACAATTACAGCCAACCATGCTATCATTCCGCGCAGCGCTCGACCTGTTAATGCGCCACACCCCGTTGTTGCTGGCTGAGAGCTGTCGCATCGAGCAGGCGGGCGGCCGCGTGTTGCGCGAGGAGATCCGCGCCGACCGTGCGTTTCCACCCTTCGACCGGGTGATGATGGATGGTTATGCGCTGCGCGCGGCCGACTGGCGGGCGGGACACCGCGTCTACCGCGTCACCGGTTCCGCCCCGGCTGGACAACCAGCCGTTTTACTAGCCGCGCCGGGCGGCTCCTGTGTCGAGGTGATGACCGGTGCACCGCTGCCCATGGGGGCGGACTGCATCGTGCCGATTGAGGAGATTGCACGGCCAGGCGCGGATATCATCACCATCATGGATTCCTTTGAGCCGGTCACCGGGCGCTTCATCCATCGGGCCGGCCGCGACGCGGCCGCAGCGGACATCCTGCTGCAACCCGCGGTTTTGTTAGGTTCGCGGCAAATCGGCGTGGCCGCATCCTGCGGCGCGGGTTGGCTGCAAGTGTCACGCTTACCGCGCATCAGCGTAATCGCCACCGGCGACGAACTCGTGGCCGTCGATGACATGCCCGCCGCCCACCAGATCCGCCAGTCCAACGCCCACTCCATCGCCAGTGCGCTTGGCCGAGGCGGGTTTGCGCCGCTGCGCGTCGGAACGCTCGGCGACGACGACAATGCGTCCGGGAAGGTTCTGCTGGATGCGTTGGCCGAGAGCGAGTGGCTCGTTCTAACCGGCGCGGTGTCCAAGGGCGCCCGTGATTTTCTGCCGATGTTGCTCGACGCCTTGGGTTGCACCCGGCTCTTTCACGGGGTGGCGCAACGGCCAGGCAAACCCGCCGGTTGCTGGATTGGTCCGTCCGGGCAGGTGATTATGGCGCTGCCAGGCAATCCGGTGTCGGCGCTTACCGGCTTGCACGCCTTCGTATTGCCCGCGCTTGGCGTCGCCAGCGGGTTGCCGGTGCCCAAGCCGCGCCTGGTGCTTGCAAGCGGCAGACTCGACCGCGTGGTCGGCATGACTCACCACCTGCCGGTGACGCTGCGCGACGATGGGTTGGTTGAGGCCGCGGCCAGCGGCAACAGTGGGGATTTCATCGGCTTGCTCAGCAGCGATGGATTCGTCACACTGCCGCCGCGCAGTGAGAATCCGCAGATTAGCGCGGCATTGCCTTTCACTCCATGGCTTTGAAACTCATATGAATCCATCCGCTCATCCTGATTTCAGTCACGTCCGCGACGGTCAGCCGACGATGGTCGACGTTTCGGCCAAATCCGCCACTCGCCGCAGGGCGGTGGCCTCGGTGTGCGTGGTGCTCGGGGCGGATCTCATCGCCCGCTTTGAACGCAACGAACTCCACGGCCCCAAGGGACCGGTCGTGCAAACCGCGATCATTGCCGGCACCATGGCCGTCAAGAACACCAGCATGCTCATTCCTTTCTGCCACCCGCTGCCGATCGAGCACTGCGGGTTTGATATCGATCTAACGGACGATGGCCTCCTCATCCGCTGCGAAGTCACCACCACCGGCAAGACCGGCATCGAAATGGAGGCAATGACCGGTGCCAGCGTCGCCGCGCTCACCGTCTATGACATGTGCAAAGCCATGAACAAAGCCATCCGCATCCACGACCTCCACCTCGTCGCAAAAACCGGCGGCAAATCCGGCGCTTACCACGCCGATCCATCATGACTGCGGCGAAAGCCATGACTCTGTGCGGGCTGGTCCTGGCGGGCGGCCGCAGCTCACGCATGGGCCGTGACAAGGCGGCGCTGGTCCATCCGGATGGCCGCACCCTCGCGCGGCGCGGCCACGATTTGTTAGTTGGGGCCGGCTGTGAAACCGTCGCGTTGTCCCTGCGCCACGACCAGGAACTGCCGCCGGGATTTGCCGACCTGCCGCATGTCATGCTCGTTCGCGATCCTGAGGGCATGAGCCAGGGCCCACTCGGCGGCATGCTTGCCGCGATGCGTCTGCGCCCGGAGGCCGCTTGGTTGATGCTCGCCTGCGACCTGCCGCGCCTTGACGTGGCCACGCTCAGCCATTTGGTGACCTCGAAGCGCCCTGCCGAACCATTTTTGTCCTACAGCAGCGAGTTTGACGGCTTGCCGGAACCCTTGTGCGCGTTGTATGCCGCAGCGGCCCTGCCGATTCTCGAACAGGCGCAAGCCGAGGGTATCCGTTGCCCGCGCAAACTCCTCATCCGCCACGCGTGCCGCTTGCTCAAGCCACTCACTCCGGGCGCTCTCGATAACGCCAACACCCCCGCCGATTGGACAACCGCAATCACCCGATGACTCCACTTGCCTCCTATCATGTCTGTTATTTCGGCCTGCTCGCCGAGCGCCGCGGGCTTGCCGAAGAACGCTTGCAACACCCTGCGACCACTCCCGCGGAGCTTTACGACTCCCTCAGCGCGGAGCACCCGCTGGGGCTTTCGTCCCGCGATGTGCGCGTCGTGGTCAACGACGAATTCGTGCCGTGGACCCACCCGCTGCAGGATGGTGACCGCATCGCCATGCTGCCACCGATGTCCGGTGGCTAACATTTCCAACACTCCCCGACATGCCCGCCGAAGTCCGTTTTTCACTAACCGATCAGCCCCTCGACTGTCCGGCGTTGTCGGCGGAGTTGCATGATTGCGCCGCCGGCGCGGAGGTGAGCTTCGACGGGCGTGTTAGAAAGCACAACCACGGGCGTGCGGTCAGCCAACTTGAATATCAGGCCTATCCGGCACTGGCGCTGGCCACGGGCCGCCGTATTCTGGAGGAAGAAACGGCGCGCCATGGCATCCTGCGGGCGCTGGCTGTGCATCGCACCGGGGCACTCGACATCGGCGAGTCGGCCGTGTGGGTGGGGGTGGCCTCAGCCCATCGGGGGCCAGCATTCGATGCGCTGCGTGCCATCATTGAGCGGCTGAAATACGAGTTGCCGGTGTGGAAAAAGGAAACCTATTCCGATGGCGGCACGGAGTGGGTGGGACCCGACAACAAATCCGCGGAAACCGGGCGGCCGCGCGAGGCCCTTCCCGAGTGGCGGGCGGAGTTGGTGGAGATCTGGATTTCCCCGGGCAATGATTTTCGCGGCCATCACGGCATGGCACGTGGCGACCACGGCATCGCGAGGGTTGCGGAGGTCCAGTGTGTGGCCGGCATGGGTCTGCGGGGCGACCGCTACTTCGGTTACAAAGCCGATTTCAAGGGTCAGGTGACGTTTTTTGACGCCGACGCGGTGGACGCGGTGCGACAACAATTCAAGCGGCCGGATCTATCAGGCGGAGTGTTTCGTCGGAATATCATCGTCCGGGGCGTCACTTTATCGGCATGGGTAGGCCGGCGTTTCCGTTTTCAGGGAATCGAGTTTGAAGGCAGCGAAGAATGCAAACCCTGTTACTGGATGGACGCAGCGGTGGCACCGGGGGTGGAGGCGTTTCTTGAAACGCGCTTCCGCGGCGGTCTGCGTGCCCGTGTGCTCTGCGATGGTACGTTGAGGGTTTTCTGAGGAATTCCCTATAAACCGGACCGGTGGTAGAAACGCGTGCAAGGCGTGAACAGCCCAACGCGGCCCATTCCAGCCAGCGCTGGCAAGCGGAAAGTGCGGGGGAATCAGGTCAGGCAGGCGCTCAGGCCACCTTTTGGGACTTTCGCTCGGCCTCCAGCTCGGCCTCAAACTCCGCCTCAAACGCCGCCTCCAGCCCGGCCTGATGGTCGGCCGCGTTTTGCTTCACAGCCTCTTCGGCGGCGGCCTGAGCGGCGATTTGCTGGGCCTCGAGCTCCAAGGATTTCGCGGTGTCGCGAGCCATGCGTTTATCGAATTTTCTCTGCTCGCGCTCCCGGCGCTTGTAATCTTTGCTTGGTGTGACGGCCATTGGTAAAATCCCTTCCTTGTTGCTGAATCGTGAGCCAGGTGCGGCGGTCTCGTTGCGGAGGCGAGCGCAGCCTGTGCGCGGCCTCATACCTTGTGGTGGCGGTTCGAATCAATGAAAATAATGAGAAATGATTGGGCGCAATGCGGACAGGGTGGGTGGCGGCGAGCACCGCAATGCTGGTGAGCCGGGACCGCGCCCGTGCCGGGAGCGGCGGAAAAAGCGTGAACTTCGCGCCAGCGGTGGTTGAATGGCGCGGATGAGTCGAAACAAAGCAAGCAAAACCACCAGCGCAGGTGCGGGCCTGGCGCCGAATCCATTTGCGGCGCTGGCCGGACTCGGCGAGTTGCCTGCGGGGCCCGGGGACCCGTCGCATTCCACGCCGGCCGTTCCAGCGAAGAGTTCGCAACGGGGGCAGCCGCACACCAACCGGGGCCGGGTGGACATCGTGCGCCAGACCGCGCATCGCGGCGGCAAGGCGGTCACGGTGGCAAGGAATTTCACCGGCATCGGGCTGCCGGAGAAACAGGACCTCGCAAAAAAGATGCAGAAGGCCTGCGGGGTCGGAGGCACGGTGAAAGATGGCTGCATCGAAATCCAAGGCGACAAACGCGAAGAGATGAAGCGCATCCTTACGGAAGCTGGCTTCAAGCCGGTTTTTGCCGGAGGGTGAGTGCCCCCCGATTCCACGCTTGAGGCAAATCGCGATGACCGCCTGAGTCAAGGGCCGGCCGCGAGTTTCAAGCGCTGTGCGGCGCGAAAAACCCGCGTCCTGCCAGATGCTGCAGCCAGGGCGCGAAATCCAGGTCCGGGCAACGCGCGTGGGCCAGGGCGGCTAGCCCGGCGCGGCTGCGCGTGCCGTCCATGGCCACCAGCACCGCGTAGTGGGCGGGTGGAAAGCTGCAAGGCATGTGCCAAACATCGACCAGTGGCAGGCCGCGCCGCGCGCAGGCTAACAGCAGCGGGTCGAGGCAAGGGCGCTCCGGTGGCTGCGGGTCGAAGCGCAGCGGTTCGATGCGCGGATGGATCAAGCCGCGCGTGATGCCGTCGAAAACCAGGCGGGCCAGCGCGCCGCGGTCAACATCGGGCAGGGTGGCGGCCAATTCCCGCAGCGGCACGCAGTGCGGGGCCAGGGCCGCCAGCGCTTGATAGAACGCCTGTGCCAGCGGGTCCGCGCCGGTGGGGAGCGCTTCGCCCGCGCGGACGGCAAGATCAAACAGCCCCTCGTTTGTTAGACCGGGCTGCGTCGGCGCGTCCGCGCGGCACAGCACGCCCGAGCGGAAGGTGCGGCCGGCGGCGAAGTCGGCGGCGAGTTGGGCGAGCAGCGGGTTGGCGGCCAGCGGCGCGAGCGCCGCGCGCGAGGCGTCGCCGAGGGCGGAGGGGAGGTTTTCGGCGGGAGCGCTTTCGCCCAGCCAGCGCAAGCCGGCGTGGGCGGCGGCCAACACGAATTGATCGAATGGCCACGGGTCGTTGACCGGTGCGAAGTCGTCGAATGGCAGAATGTCCGGCCCCTTGGTTAGCATCTGCTCGAGGATCCAGCGCACATGCACCCCGTGTGGCGTGGCCGGGTCGACCGCGTCATGCAGCAGTTCGATGGTGGCTATCAGTTCCCCGCCGGTGGCATCCTGCAAGGCGCGCACCATGGCCACCACCGGCAGGCGCTGTGCCCAGCCGGCGGCCACGTTGAAGCTGATGGTGGCGATGCCGGCCGGGGCCAGATGGCGCCGGCAAAACTCCAACAATGCCAGTTTCGCCTCATCTGCCACCCAGGAGAACACCCCGTGGGCAATGATGAAATCGAATGGCTCGCCGTCCGGCTCAAACTCGCGGAAATCCACCGCGTGGAATGTGGCATTGCCAATCCCGGCTTCCGCCGCCAGTTGCCGCGCGTCGGCAACCGCCTTGGATGCCAAGTCGATGCCAATCCACTCACTGTGCGGCCAGCGCCTGGCCAGCGGCAGCAGGTTGTGGCCGGAGGCGCAGCCGATTTCCAGGATGCGGGCGTGGCGCGGCGGCGCGGTTGTCAGTCCGCCGAGCCGCGCGGCCACCGCGGTCACGGCGGGGTCGGCGAGCGGATGGCTCATCGCCGGATAGCGCTGGCTTTGATAGAGCTGGTCGACGGGACAATCGGCGGCGGGGTGCATGGCAGGGGGGAACTACGGGAGTTTGCGGACGTCGATGCGCTCCCAGTACATCCGGTCGCGCCAATCGTGAAACGCCGCATCGTAGGGATCGAGCCGCTGGCGGGTGGCCACGCTCTGCCCGGCGGTCAGCACCTCATTCATGCTCTCGGAGGTCTTGAGACTGCGCACCACCGGGAACGCGTCGAGCAGGATTTTGCGGGTGTGGGATTGCATGCGGCGATGGCCGCTGCCGGTGACCAGATTGACCGCCAGCAACCCGCCGGGAGCCAGCGCGCGGCGCAGATGGCCGAGCAGCGCCGGATCCCACGCCCGCGAGCGGAACACGTCCGTCTTGCCTGCCAGATAGATATCATCAAACACGATGTCGAAGCGCCGCCGGTTGCGGGCCAGCCACGGATAGGCGTCGGTGGTGATGATTTCAAGGTTGAGCGCCGCGAGGTCCATGTGCTCGTGGGCGAGCGCGACGATCTCGGCGTCGATATCAATGGCGGTGAGCTGGCAGTCCGGCAGCAAATGCCGCAGCACCCGGCAGGCGGTGCCGCCGGCCAGCCCTAACATCAACACCGAGCGCGGCGGCCCGGCGGGGCGCAGCAGCGCGGCGGCGGCGATCAGATCCCACGCCAGGCCTGTTAGGAAGCGGGTGCGGTGATAGGACGCGTGGATCGCCCCGGCCACGCGGAACTCGGTGGTGGTGTCGGATTGCCAGAGCTCAAGCGCTTGGAAGCGGGTCTGGATGGTTGCGGAGCGGCGCATGGCATTTTTCAATACTCTTCCTCTTCTTCGTCGCCGGGCACGGGCGGGATCACATCCTCGCGTTGCAGCAACTCGACGAGGTCGAGTTCGTCCAAGTCCCCGGCCGGGGAGTCGCGCACGATGGCGGCGTAGGGGGTGATGCGATCCAATTCGGCAATCGCGCAATGGACCATGGAGGAAATGATGTCGGCGTCGTACTTTTCCCGCTCGAACAGATTGGTGGTCCGGAACACCAGCAGGGCGCGATCCAGATCATACTCAAACCCGCCGAGGGTGAGTTGTTTGTTAGCCCGGGCCAACAACTCGAGCACCACCGGCAAGTGTTGGGCATCGAGGCGCAGCGGGCTTTCGGCCACCACGCTCAAGGCGTTGAGTGACGGATAGGCCTGCGCCACCAGGGCGATGCGGGTGTGGTGGGCGTCGAAGCCGGCGCGGAGCACCTCGCGGCCCTCCACCAATTGGCAATGCCAGCCATTGCGGCCGAAGGCGTCTTCCACGGAGAGGAGTTGTTGTGAGTGCGGGCGCATGGCGGGGATTGGTTAGGGCGGCGGTTGGGGTGCTGCGGGGATTCTTAAGCTCTGAAGCCACGGAAACCCACTGAGCACACTGATTTCCAAATATATATGTCAGTGGTTTCAGTGGTCCTCAGTGCAAGCAGTGGTTCCATTCCAGCAACAACCCATTGCGTATCGTGTTTGAATTCAAGGCCGCCTTCTGGTCAGTCGCGGGGAGCGGCGGCGGGCATGAATACGCGCACAGCGACGGCTTTGGCAAGCAGTTCGCGCCGGTCCTTGCGGATCGGAGCGAGCGTGAGATGCAGGCCGGAGGTGCGCGCCGTGTCGTGGTGGAGCGTCAGCAGGGTGAGCCCGGCGTCAATTTCGGCGTCGGCGATTTCCTGCCAGGTCACCAAGCGCAGGCCGCGGGCGGGGCGGAAAAACGGGAAGATCTCGATCCCCAGGGGGGTTAGAATCAAATAGGCATGGCGCGTCAGGCGCACCGCGGTGCGTGCCGCCAGCCCCGCCAGCGCCAGTGGCAGCAGAGCCCATGCCGGGTGCGGCAGCTGCGGATTGGTGTCGCGGTACAGCGCGCAGGCTAACAAAGTAGCCGCCATCCCGGCCAACACGGCCGCGGCCAGCCAAAACACGGGGGCTTGGCCCGAGCGGGTGAAACGCAATTCCTTGTCCGGCGATTGGATCGGGCGCGGCACGGTGCCTAGGCTTTGGGTTTGGGTTTGGGTGGTGCCGCGGCGTTGGCGGACGGCTGATTGGTGGACGGCTGATTGGCGGTGGCGGGCGGGGTGTGGTGGTCGGGCAAATCGCCAAGGGCGACAAATTCATCGCCCTCGCGGTGGCGCCGGACGGCGTTGACCACCATGACGACCAGCACGCCCAGAATCACGAACGAAGCTTCGAGGAAAAACGGTGTGGACATGATGCCGACAACCATCCCGAGCCACTCGCCCAACACGCCCGGCACCGTGCGCCAACCTAACAATAATGCGACCGCTCCGCCGGTCAGTCCCGCCAACAGCGCGGCGGCGATGAGCACCTGCTTCACTCGTTCGTCTTTCATGGGAACTGCCATCGCGGCGAGCCTACACCCGTGCCGTCGGGAATCCCAATCCGGAAATTCGGCAAATTCCGCCCCGCCGCCCGCGCCGAGCCCGTGGTCGGGTCGGACCAGCGGGATGTCGTGATGGTTGGGGCGGCACCGGCGCGGGCGGGTGCGTGGCGCGCGTTTGGATAAATCCGCGCGGATGAGGGCCACCGGCGAACCCGTGCTTGCCCTCGGGCGTTGGCTTCATTACACCCGTGGCATGCGGCTTTATGACACGCTTACCCGGAGCGACCGGGACCTGCGCCCGATTGATGGATCGACGTTTCGGTTTTATTGCTGTGGCCCGACGGTGTACGGTCCGGCGCACATTGGCAATTTCCGCACGTTCGTGCTGCAGGACGTGTTGCGGCGCACGCTGGAGGCCGGGGGCATGCGCACCCTGCACGTCCGCAACATCACCGATGTGGACGACAAGACAATCCGCGGGTGCCACCAAGCCGGGCAATCGCTGGCCGAGTTCACCGCCGGCTGGACCGCCAGATTCCACGCGGATTGCGCCCAATTCGGCTGTCTGGCACCGCACATTGAGCCGCGTGCCGTCGAGCACATTCCGCAGCAGATTGCCATGATTGAGGCGCTTGTAGCCAAAGGCCATGCTTATGCCGCTGCGGATGGGTCGGTGTATTTCCGGATTTCCTCGTTTCCGGGCTACGGCCGGCTGTCACGTCTCGACGCGCGCGAGCTGGATTTGGGCAAGACCCAAAATGCGCGTGCCAACGCCGACGAATACGAAAAGGACAGCATCTCGGACTTTGTTTTGTGGAAAGCCCGGCGCGCGGAAGACGGGGAGAATTTCTGGCGGGCGCCGTGGGGTGACGGCCGGCCCGGCTGGCACCTCGAATGCTCGGCGATGATTCAGGAATACCTCGGCGACACCTTTGACCTGCATTCCGGCGGGGTGGATTTGGTGTTTCCGCATCATGAAAACGAGATTGCCCAGAGCCAGTGTGCCTGTGGCGGGCATTTCGCGGCGCATTGGTTTCACATCACCCATTTGCTAGTCGATGGCGGCAAAATGTCCAAATCCCTCGGCAATCTCTACACCCTCGATGACCTCGTGGGCCGCGGGTTTTCCGCGATGGAAATCCGCTATGTCCTGCTCGGCAGTCACTACCGCAAACCGCTCAATTTCACCCTCGATTCGCTCAGCGGCGCCCGCGAGGCGCTCGCCAAACTGGCCAAAGCCGCCCGCCAGCTCGCCACCAGGATCGAGGGCAGCCCGCGCTTGGATGCGGTGGAATTCGGCCCGTTCCAAGCCGCGTGGGACAGCCTGCAAAACGACCTCAACACCCCGGGCGCGCTAGGCGGCATTTTCACCGGTTTGCGCGAAGCGGCCACCCTCAGCGGCGATGCCGCCGCCAAAGCGCTGGCTGGCCTCAACCGGTTGCTGCGCGCCTTGGGTCTGACCTTGCCGGAGGCGGGCGCCAGCGACGACAGCGCGGTGCCAGCGGACATCCGGGCCCTCGCCGAGGAGCGTTGGCAGTTGCGCCTGGCCAGGAACTGGGCGCAATCCGACGAACTGCGCGCCGCCCTCGCCGCCCGCGGTTGGGTCGTCAAGGACGCCAAGGATTGCTACACCCTCGCGCCCGCCGAGCCCTAACATCGGTGGCGCGCGCGCTTCAGCCCGCCTGTTTCGGCCTCTATCTAGCAGGTTCCGGGCGACTGCCTCACTTGAGGAAAGTGATGGTGAGCGGGTATTTCCACAACACGCCATCGCGGGCCTTGAGGCCGCCGAGGATTGGGAAGACAATGGCCACCACCGCGATGGGAACAAACAGCAGGGCGCCGAAACCACAGGTGATGACGCTCAGAATGCTGGCCGCCACACAGTAGATCAACAGGGAAATGATCCAGTTGGTGACCATCTTGCCATGTGGATCGAGTTCCGGGAACTGCTCTTTTTTGATTTGCCAGATCACGATCGGAGCGGCCAGGCCCAGTCCCGGCACAATCACTCCGGCCAGTTGCGAAAGATGCAGCAGCATGGCCCACTGTTTGGCATCCATGTTGCCGCCGGGAGCAGGTGCGGGCGTTGGCGGAGGCGGTGGCGACGCATCAGGAGGGCTGGTGTAATCGTCGGACGGCGGCGGGGCGGGGGATGACGGAGTGGTTTCGTTCATGGCATGGTTCCTTTCAGGAATCGTTTCTAAACATCAAAAGTACCGGTGCCGGTCAAGCAAACAATTCGGGTAATTGGCGGCACGGGGAGCGGGCGCGGGCTTTGGCCCGCCTCATGATTGTCCATGATTCGCCTTGCGGAACCCGCCCGGCAACGGCCAGCATCGCCGCGTGACTCCCGAACTTGAAGATCTGTTTGCGTTTCTGCGGTTTCCCAGCGTGTCGACCGATTCCCGCCACGCCGGGGATGTGCGCGCCTGCGCCGGGTGGTTGGTGGCCAAACTCAGCGCCATGGGCTTGAGCGTGCAACTGCACGAGACGCCGGGCCATCCGGTGGTGATGGCCCGCAACGCCCACGTGGCCGGCCGCCGCACCGTGCTCATCTATGGCCACTACGATGTGCAACCGGTCGATCCGCTCGCGCTGTGGGCCAGCGGGCCGTTCGCCCCGGAGCTGCGCGACGGCAAGATCTGGGCCCGCGGCGCCGCCGACAACAAGGGCCAGATGCTCGCACATGTGTTAGGCGTGGAGCAAACCCTGCGCGCCCAAGGCGAACTGCCGGTGAATCTGATTTTCCTGTTTGAGGGCGAAGAGGAAATCGGCAGCCCCAACCTCGCGCCATTCCTGCTAGAGCAGCGCGACGCCTTGCGTTGTGATGTGATCGCCATCTCGGACACCGGCATGGTCGCGCCGGGCGTGCCGACCCTCGGCTACGGCCTGCGCGGCATCACCTGCTGCGAAGCGATCATTCGCGGCCCCAAGGGCGACCTGCACTCCGGCCTGTTTGGCGGGGTGGTGGCCAATCCCGCCACCGCCATCGCGCGCTTGGTGGCCAGCCTGCACGATGCCGATGGCCGGGTGGCCATCGCCGGGTTCTACGATCAAGTCCGCCCCTTGGAAGCCTGGGAACGCGAGATGTGGGCGCAGATCCCCGGCGTGAGCGACGCGGATTTCCAGCATGCCTCCGGGGTGCCCGGGCTTTTCGGCGAGCCGGGCTACTCGTCGGCCGAACGCACCTGGGCGCGGCCCACCGCCGAGGTCAATGGCATCGGTGGCGGCTACCAAGGCGAAGGGTCTAAAACCGTGATCCCGGCCGAAGCTTTCGTCAAACTCTCCTTCCGCCTCGTGCCCGATCAATCCCCGGCAGCCATCATGGCGCAAGTCACCCGCCACCTCCACGCCCACTGCCCGCCCGGCGTGACCATCGAGGTCCGCCCCGGCCACGATGGCAAGCCGTACGCCACCGACCCTCATTCCCGGTTCGGCGCCGCCGCCCAGGCCGCGCTGCGCGAGGTGTTTGGCGCCGCGCCGGTGCTCATCCGCGAGGGCGGCAGCATCCCCATCGTCCAAACCTTCCGCGAAATCCTCGGCGCCGACACCCTGTTGTTAGGCCTGGCCCTCTCCGACGCCCAGGTCCACGCCCCCAACGAGAATTTCCCGCTGGCCAACTTCCAAGCCGGCATCCGCCTCAACCAAGCCCTGCTCCAGCACCTCGCAATCTAACCGACCGATCCGACCGATCCGACCGATAACTGATACCCCCCCCATGTCCGAACCCGTTCCCGAACTCCGCCCCGCCAAGCTCGATTTCATCCGCGAGATCATCGCGGGCGATCTCGCCAGCGGCAAGCACGCCACCACCATCACCCGCTTCCCGCCGGAACCTAACGGCTACCTCCACATCGGTCACGCCAAGGCAATCTGCCTCAACTTCGGCATCGCCCAGGAAAACGCCGCCAGCGGCGCCTGCTGCCACCTGCGCTTTGACGACACCAATCCGGAGAAGGAAGAGCTCGAATACGTCGAGAGCATCAAGACCGACGTCAAATGGCTCGGTTTCGACTGGGGCGACCACTTGTACTTTGCCAGCGATTACTTCGGGTTTTACCACGATTGCGCGGTGCATCTCATCACGCAAGGCAAGGCGTACGTGGAACAACAAAGCGCCGGGGAAATGCGCGCCAACCGCGGCAACCTCACCCAAGCCGGCACCCATTCGCCCTACCGCGACCGGCCGCTGCAGGAAAACCTCGAGTTGTTCGCCCGCATGCGCGCCGGCGAGTTCAAGGAAGGGGATTGCGTGCTGCGCGCCAAAATCGACATGGCCTCGCCCAACCTCAATTTGCGCGATCCGGTGATCTATCGGATTTTGCACACCGGGCACCACAACACCGGCCACGCGTGGTGCATCTATCCGATGTATGACTTCGCTCACCCGTTGGAAGACGCGCTGGAGCACATCACCCACTCGCTGTGCACGCTGGAGTTCGAGAACCACCGGCCGCTCTACGACTGGGTCATCGACAACTGCCCGGTGCCATCCAAGCCGCGCCAGATCGAGTTTGCCCGGCTCAACCTGAGTTATACCATCATGAGCAAGCGCAAGTTGCTGCAACTCGTCCAGGACGGCCACGTCGACGGCTGGGATGATCCGCGCTTGCCCACCATTTCCGGCATCCGCCGCCGCGGCTACCCGGCCGCGGCGGTGCGGCATTTTTGCAAGCGCATCGGCATCACCAAGTTCAATGGCACCACCGACGTCGCCTTGTTGGAGTTTGACGTCAGGGATTTGCTCAACACCAGCGCGCCGCGCCGCATGGCCGTGCTCGATCCGCTCAAAGTCGTGTTGGAGAATTGGCCCGCCGCCACCGTCGAGCAGGTCGACATCCCGAATCACCCGCAAGACCCCGCCGCCGGCGTGCGCCAAGTCGCCCTCAGCAATGAGATTTGGATCGAGCGCGACGACTTCATGGAAGACCCGCCGAAAAAATTCCATCGTCTCGGGCCGGGCCGCCATGTGCGGCTGCGTGGCGCCCACATCATCCGCTGCACCGGCTACGAGAAGGATGCCTCGGGCAATCTCACCTTGATCCGCGCCGAGGTGCTGCCCGGCACATTGGGCGCCAGCACTCCGGAAGGGGTGGAATGCCGCGCCGCGATCCATTGGGTCGACGCCACCCACGATGCCGACGCCGAGATTCGCATTTACGACCGTCTCTTCAGCGTTGAAGACCCGGATGGCGCTGACGGCGGCTTTCTTGCCGTGATCAACCCGGCCTCCCTAACAACCATAGTCGCCAAGATCGAACCCGCCCTCGCCGGGGCGGCACCCGGGTTCGCCTGTCAGTTCGAGCGCATCGGCTACTTTGTGGCTGACAGCGTCGACCACCAACCCGGAATCCGGCCGGTGTTCAACCGCACCGTCGCGCTGCGCGATTCCTGGGCCAAACGGACCGGCGGCTGAGCCGGGGGGGCGTGCGGGGTGGCCGTGGTGTGGTGGCATGCTGCGGCGCGGAGTTGATATTTCCAGCGGCTGCGGAAAGAGCTTGCCAAGGCGGCGGCGTTCACCTACCACCGCGGCGGTGCGCTGGGGCGGCTAGGTTCGTGCAACCCGCCCGGGTGGCACGACGATCCGGCGGCTTCACCAGAGCATCCAATCGCAGATTCCCGCCTGCCTGATAGATCAGCCCCATCCCGGCACCCATGCCCTATGAAACCCGAAGCCAATTCATTGAGTCCCGCCGCCTCCAGACCGCCTGACAAACTCCATGAGCGCGGCAGCATTCTCTATGTCATCGGCATCAGTCTGGTCGCGGCCCTGGGCGGCTTCCTTTTTGGGTTCGATATGGTCGTGGTGTCCGGCACCATCAAGCCGCTCACGCAATTGTTCCAGCTCGACGCGTTCTGGGTCGGCTGGGCGACGAGTTGTTGCGTGTTTGCCTGCATTCCGGGTGCGGCGTGCGCCGGCAAACTCGCCGACGTGTTGGGCCGCAAGAAAGTTCTGATCGGCACGGCGGTATTGTTCGCGGTGTCGGCGCTCGGCGCGGGCTGGGCCACGACCTTTGCGGAGTTCAGTTTCTATCGGATCCTGGGCGGCCTGGCCATCGGCGCCGCCTCGGGCGTGGCGCCGATTTACATCGCCGAGGTCGCCCCGACGCGGCTGCGCGGCCGGTTTGTGTCGTTCTATCAACTTGCCATCGTCGTCGGGGTGTCCGCGGCATTTTATTCCAACTATTTCCTGTTGGCCACGGGACCCGACGCGTGGCGCTGGATGCTCACGGCCGGGGTGGTGCCGGCGGGGTTGTTTTTAGGGTTTCTGCTGGTGGTGCCGGAGACGCCGCGCTGGCTGGCCAAGAAGGGCCGGGAGGAGGAGGCGTTGGCGGTGTTGTCGCGGGTGGACGGGGCGGAATATGCCCGCTGCGAGATGGTGGTGATCCGCGAGACCCTGCAAGTGCGGCGCGGCACCCTGGCCGACTTGCTGCAACCGCGGATGCTGCGGGTGGTGGTCATCGGCTCGTTGTTAGGTATTTTCTCGCAGATTTCCGGGGTCAATGCCGTGACCATTTATGCGCCGGACATCTTTGAAAAGGCCGGCTCCATGACCAAGGATTCGTTGTTTCAATCGTCACTCATCGGCCTGACCTTCATCGTGTTCACGTTCATTCCCATCCTGTTTGTCGAGCGCTTCGGGCGGCGCCCGATTCTGCTCGTGGGCGTCAGCGTGATGGCGCTGGCGTTGATGGCGCTGACCGCTCTGATGGCAGATACCAGCGGGCACCACAACCTGTTGCTCGTCACGCTGATTTTGGTCTATATCGCGGCCTATGCCAGTTCGATCGCGTGTCTGACCTGGGTGATTTTGTCGGAGATTTTCCCGAATCGCATCCGGGGCGAGGCGATGTCGGTGGCGAACTTGTGTTTGTGGACGGCCAATTCGTTCCTGCTGCTGACTTTTCCGTTGATTCAGGCCAAGTTCGGCGTGGCGGCCCCGTTCGGGGTGTATGCCACCATCTGCGTGATCATCGTCATTTTCGTCTGGAAGTATATCCCCGAAACCAAGGGCAAATCGCTGGAGGAAATCGAGATTCAACTGGTGGGCCTGCCGGGCGCGCCGCCCGTCACCCGCACCCACTAAGCCGCTTATGGAACTCCAAGGAAAGCCGGATTTTGCCCAGGCCATGCGCCGTCTCGACGCGTGGTTTGCCCATGACATGATTGACCGGCCGCCGGTGCGTTTTGCCGAGCACAACGCCGAGTTTTGCGTGTCGCAGACGCTGGCGGGGCGCTCGTGGCCGGACCTGCGCGCGCGCTGGTTCGACGCCGAATATCAGGTCGACTTGTTTGTGGAATCGCTGCGCGGGCGCACGTTTCACGGCGAGACGTTTCCGGTGTTCTGGCCGAATCTCGGCCCTAACATCTATGCCGCGTTTCACGGCGGGGATCTGGAGTTTGGTGAAGTCACCTCCTGGATCGACCATTGCGTGGCGGACCGGGCGGATTTGCAGCGGCTGAAGTTCAGCCACGACAATCTTTATTTCCGCAAAATCGAGCAACTCATGCGCGCCGGCTTCGCCCAATGTGCCGGCCGCTTCCTGGTGGGTTATACCGATCTGCACGGCAGTCTCGATTGCGTGGCGGACTGGCGCGACCCGCAGGAGTTATGCTTCGACATTGTGGATCGCCCGGAAATGGTCCACGAGATGCTCGAACTCGCCAATGCGAACTTCCTGCCCGTCTACGATCACTTCGACGCCATGCTCAAGGCGCAGGGCCAGCTGTCGGTCACCTGGATGGGCATTCCGGCGCGCGGCAAAATGCACATTCCGAGTTGTGATTTCACCAACATGGTCTCCACCGATATCTTCGACGAGTTCTATCTGCCGTCTTTGCTGCGCGAAACCAAGCACATGAGCCACAACATCTTCCACGTCGATGGCAAGGGCATGCTGCGCCATCTCGATAGAATCCTGGCGGTGCCGGAAATCCAGGCCATCCAGTGGGTGCATGGCGTCGGCGAGGACGCGCCAATCATGCAGTGGCTGCCGGTCATCCGCCGGATCCAGGCCGCCGGCAAGGGCGTGATCATCGACCTCCAACTCCACGAGCTCGAGGGGTGCATCGCCGCGCTCAAACCGGAAGGGCTCTATCTGTGTCTCGCCGCCGAGGAAAAAGACCAGCCCGCCATCCTCAAGCGCCTGGAAAAATGGTAGGCGCAAAACCGTCCCCGCCAGCCCGGGCCATGCCCTGACGCCGCGGCCCGCTCAGCGGCGGGCTTCCCGCCAATCATTGAAGGCGCCGCCAAGCCGGGTGAGCAGGTCGCTGGGTGTTAGGGATTGCTCGGACGCCGCGCGCCCGGTGAGGGCGAGTTCGGCCGCCCGCCCGCAGAGCCAGGCGGCAGTGGCGGCGGCGGCCACGGCGGGCAGACCGGCGGCGAGTTGGGCGCCTAACACCCCGGCCAGCAAATCGCCCTGGCCGCCGGTGGCCATGGCGGGGCTGCCGGTGGCATTGCACCACAGCGGGTCGCCGTGGCGGGTTACGAGCGAGCGGCAGCCTTTCAGCAGCAGCGTCACCGGATGGCGGGCGACAAAGAGCCGCGCCGCCGTCTCGCGCGGCAGGTCCGCAAGGTCGGGCGCAAGGCGCCGGAACTCGCCGGGATGCGGGGTGAGCACCTGGGTGTCCCGGAGCCGGTCGAGCAAGCCGTGCCGCGCCAGAAAGTTCAGCGCGTCGGCATCCAACACGGCGGGCATCGGGGCACGATCTAACAACTCCACCATGCCTGCGGCAAACGCGCCGGCCACCGCGCCAAGGCCGGGGCCGATGACGAGGGCGTCGGGCGCGTCTTCTAACATTTCAAGCGGGTTTGCGCAAGCGCGCACGATGATTTCGCAGGGGCACTTGGCGGCAATCACGGGCGCGGCAGCGGGCGGGGCATACAGCACGATCAAGCCGGCACCGCCGCGCAAGGCGCCGCTGGCGGCCAGCACGGCCGCGCCGGTGTAGGCGGCGGAACCGGCGAGGAGATGGACCCGCCCGGCCATGCCCTTGTGGAAATCAAACGGCCGCGGCGCTTTGCCGGCCCCCATCGCCAGCGGCGAGATCAATTCGAGGTCGCCACCCGGCGGCGGGCTCAGCGGCTCGAGCGGGACCACCGCCAGCGCGCCGGTGGCGGGCGCCGCCGTTGCTGTTAGCAGCCCGCGTTTCGCCGCGCCGATCATGAAGGTCACATCGGCCGTCACCGCGCCGGCGCAGCAGGCGCCGGTGTCTGGATCCACGCCCGACGGCAGGTCCACGGCGGCCACGCGCGCCCCGGCGTGTTGGCGCAGGTAGGCCATTTCGCCGGCCAGGGCGGCGAGCGGCTCGCGCAGCGCGCCGCTGGCGCCGAGGCCGAGCAGTCCGTCTAGCAGAACCAGCGGACGCCGCAGCGCGCCCCAATCCGGCGCATTTTCCAACAATGACGGGGGCGCTGGGTCCTGCCACTGCGCGCGGGTGAGCGGTGCCCAATCCTGGACCGGGTGGGCGGCGCGGGCGGCGGTGTGCCAGCCGTAGTCGCGCTCTAACACCCGCATGGCGACGATGGCATCGCCGGCGTTGTGGCCTTTCCCGAGATAGCCGATGAGGGTGCCGGGAGTCGGGAAAAACGCCGCCAAGGCGTGGCCGAGGCGTTGGCCGGCGAGGGTGAGCAGGCGGGCCTCCGACCAGCCGTTAGCCGCCGCCCGCGCCTCCAGCGCCCGCATTTCCGCTGTTGTTACCGCGCCCATGGCAGGACTCTAGCGCATCGCGGTGGCCGTGGGCAGCGGAAAATTCTCACTGGCTACACGGGGAGTCAGCGCTGGTGGCATTGCATTGGTGCTGGCAAAGCGCCGCGGCGCGTGTATGGGTTGGCTGCGCAGTGAATTTCGATCCGTACAACATCCTGGCCGGGCTGATTTTCGGGACCCTCGGGCTGGGGGCGTTTTCCTACGGCAGGAAGCTCGAATTGTGGCAGCCGGTCACGCTCGGCTTGTGCCTGATGATTTACCCGTATTTATTCAGCAACCCGTGGTTGGTGTGGGGGATTGGGGTCGGCTTGTTGGTGGCGCTGTGGTTCTACCACGACGAGTGAGCCCGCCGGCACTTTGCAACTGCGGTGAAATTGGGCTGTTTTTTTGCCGGGTGTGTGCGATGCTTGCCGCGCATGGCGAGACAACGCGATCCGGACGAGCCGAAAATCTACTTTTTGCCCAATCTGATGACGGCAGGCAATTTGGCCTGTGGGTTTTTCGCGGTATTGATGATTTTCAGGGGGCTGATCGAGGTGCAGATTCAGGCGCAAAAAATGCCGGGCGGGCTGCCGCTGCCTGCCAAGGAGTACTTCGAGATATCGCGGATCTACTACGAATACGCGATTCTGCTCATTTTCGGTTCGTGTTTGTTTGACCTGTTGGATGGCCGGCTGGCGCGTTTGGGCGGGCATGATTCGCCGTTCGGGCGCGAGTTTGATTCGTTGGCGGATATCGTGTCGTTCGGGATGGCGCCGGCGATGTTAGTGTCCAAGGCGGTGTTGTTTCCGCTAGGCGACGTCGGGTGGGGGATTGCCTTTGTCTATCTGCTGTGCGGGGCGATGCGCCTGGCGCGCTTCAACTGCCTTGCGGCGCTGCCCAAGAAGCCGGGCGCGTCGACGGACTTTCGAGGCATTCCGATTCCGATGGCCGCCGGGTTCATTGCGTCGCTGACGTTTTTGATCATTCAGATTTACGACAATGACCGCGAACTCGGCCCCTGGAAATACGCGCTGGCCGGGGCCATGCTCGGCCTGTCGTGGCTGATGATCAGCGACGTGCGTTATCCGAGTTTCAAAAAAGTCGGTTGGCGCACCCGCGGCACCTTGGGCGCGCTGGTCATCGCCGCGCTGATTCTGGTGCTGGCGGTGAAATTCCACTACATTACCCCGGTGGTGGTGTTCAGCACTTACCTCATCTATGGCTTGATTCGCCCGTGGCTATCCCAAGCCTGGCGCAAGGAAATCGAGGTGGAGGCGGCCAGCGAGGCCGAAGATGATGAGGATGAGGATGAGGATGAGGGCGCGCCGCAGTAAACCAACTCAGCACCAGCCATGTCTGACACCACCTTCCGCTCGCATGCCCCCGGTTATTGGCCGGCGGAGGCCATGCACCATTGGAATGAGGCGCGCTGGCAGCTGCGCAACCGGGTCGATTCGCTGGCCGATCTGGAAGCGCGGTTGAATCTATCCGATGTGGAGCGCGCCGGGGTGCTGCTGGCCGGCAACAAGCTGGCGATGTCGATCACCCCGCATTTTTTCAATTTGATAGACCGGGATGATCCGGGTTGTCCGATCCGGCGGCAAGTCATTCCGCGCCTTGAGGAAGGCTGGAGTGCGCCCGAAGAGTATAGCGATCCATGCGGCGAGGACGCCCACATGCCGGTGCCCGGATTGGTCCACCGCTATCCGGACCGGGTGTTGTTTTTAGTGACCGACCGCTGCGCCTCATACTGCCGCTATTGCACACGCTCGCGGGTCGTGTCCGGCGTGGGTGAGCAACATTTGGAAACCCAGTGGGAAGCGGCGTTCAAGTACCTCGAAGGCACGCCGCAAGTGCGCGACGTGCTGCTATCCGGGGGCGATCCGCTGGTGTTTTCCGATGAGCGGCTCGACCGCATTCTCACCCGCTTGCGGGCCATTCCGCACATTGAGTTTTTGCGCATCGGCTCGCGCATTCCGATCTTCATGCCGCAGCGGATCACCCCCGGGTTGTGTGCGATGTTGAAAAAGCATCACCCGTTGTTCCTGTCCATTCACACCAATCATCCACGCGAGTTGACCTCCGAGGTGCGCGACGCCCTTGGCTTGCTGGCGGATGCGGGCATTCCGCTGGGCAACCAAACGGTGCTGCTGCGCGGCGTCAATGACTCGGTGGCAGTCCAGAAATCCTTGCTCCACAAGTTGCTCATGTGCCGCGTGCGGCCGTATTACCTCTATCAATGCGACCTGATCAACGGGTCCTCCCACCTGCGCACGCCGGTGGCCGACGGCATTGCCATCATTGACGGCCTGCGCGGCCACACCACCGGTTACGCCATCCCGCAATTCGTGATTGACGGACCCGGCGGCGGCGGAAAAATCCCGCTCAACCCGCAATACATCATTGATACCACCCCCGGGAAGGTCACCCTGCGCAACTACGAGGGCGCGGTGTTTGAATACCCCGATCCTTCGCCCATGCCGCCCGCCGTCCGCCACCGCCTCCTCGCCCAAAGCCATCAGCCGCAGGGCGTGTGAAATGACGGTTTACGAACTGCCGCATTCTGCCAGTATCCCGCCCGTGCCGTCCTCTGCTAAACGAACCTCCGGTATCCTCCTCCCTGCCTTTTCGCCGCGGCGCAAGGGCGATCTCGGGATTGGCGACACCCTCGCCTTGCGCGAGTGGGTCGATTGGGCCGCGGAACATCAGGTCGGATTCCTCCAACTCCTGCCCATCAATGAAAACGGCGTGGAGGAATGCCCCTACAGCGCCATTTCCTCCATCGCGCTGGATCCAATCTATCTGGCCATCGAGGCCACCGAAATCCCTGGCCTCAGCGCGGCGGATGTCGCCAACGCCCGCCTCAACCTGGCCGATGCAAGAGCCGCCAGCCTCGTCGATTACCCGGCGGTGCGGCGGGCCAAGCGGAATTTGTTAGAACTGGCGTGGTCGCGCTTTGAGGATGCTGCCGCGGCGCAGCGCGAGGATTTGGCGCGCTTTGGGCGTGAGCAAAGCGGCTGGCTCGACGAGTACTGTCAGTTTCGCTGGCTGATGGAATGGCACGGCGAGGCGCTCACCTGGGACCAATGGCCCGAGTCGTGTCAGACCCCGGACAAGGCGCGCGCCTTTCTGGCCGAGCAACAGGCGCTGGATGGCGCGACGGTCGCCTATCGGCTCGGCTATTACGCCTTCGTCCAATGGCTCTGTTTCAGCCAATGGCGGGCGCTGCGCGCCCATGCCGACAGCCGCGGCGTGAAGCTGATGGGCGACGTGCCCATCGGCGTCAGTTGGCATTCCAGCGACGCGTTTTTCGGGCGCGATTCGTTTCATCTCGATTGGTGGGGTGGTTCGCCGCCTGAAAGCATGTTCCTCCACGACGAGTTTCTCCAGCGATGGGGGCAAAACTGGGGCATTCCGCTGTATCGCTGGGATGAGATGGAGGCGCAGGGTTTTCCATGGTGGAAACAACGCATCCGCCGCCTCACCGAGATTTTCCAAATCTTCCGCATCGATCATATCCTCGGGTTCTATCGCATTTATGCCTTCCCGTGGCGGCCGGAACGCAATGCCGAATTCACCCACCTCAACCACGATCAAGCCGCCGCCCTCACTGGCGGCCGCTTGCCGCGCTGGTTCATGCGCCCCGACGACACCGACGAGAACAGGGCGGCCAACCGCCGCGATGGTGATGTGCGCCTGCGCGCCCTCGTCGAAGCCGCCGGCGCTAACGAAATTATCGCCGAAGACCTCGGCTGGGTGCCGGATTATGTGCGGCCGCACCTGGCCGGGTTAGGGATTGCCGGGTTCCGCATCCCGCATTGGGATTGCAACGAGCAGGGCCACCCGCTGCCCGGCAATTTGTTCCCGGAATGCAGTTTTGCCACCTATTCCACTCATGATCACGACCCGCTGGGTGCGGTCTGGAACGCCTGCCAAGGCGCCGCGACGCGCCACCACGGCCACCATTCTAACAAGGAAGAGGCGGACGCCGCGCGCGGCGCCAGCCATGCGCTGGGAATTCTGGCGGAATTTGGCGGCATTCCCAAGCCCGCCGACGGCTTTTGGCCGCGCTTCAGCGACGGGCTGCAATGGCGGCTCATCAAGATGCTTTTCGCCTCGAATTCCCGCTACGTGGCCCTGATGGTCACCGAGCTCTTCGGCCTCGAGGCGCGCATCAACCGCCCCGGCACCCGCGGCGGCGACAACTGGCGCTTCCGGCTGCCCTGGACCCTAACGGAGATCCGGGCCGATTCCGCGCTCACTGCCGCCGGCACCAAGCTGGCCTCCATCATCGGGATCACCCGCCGGTAAGACACAAGGTGCCGTAGGGCGGCGACGCAAGAGAATAAGCGGGGCGCGCCTGGCCCTGAGATGGTTACGTCTAAGGCTTGCACAACGGTCGGGAATGGGTATCATTGGTTCAAACCCGAACCTCCACTACCATGAGCCAAACCGCCCCCAAAATCGTCGTCTATTTGAAAACCTTCTGCGGCTGGAGCGAGGGCGTCCGCACCACGCTGCGCAAATACCATCTGGTCTACGAAGAAAAGGACGTCATCAAGAACCCCGCCTTCCGCTGGGAAATGGAGCAACGCAGCGGCCAGCCGCTCTGCCCGTGCGTCGAAGTGGATGGCCACATGCTCGTCGACGTCAGCGGGGAAGAAGTCGAAAAGTGGTTGATCCAAAACGAATATGTGCGCAAACACGAAGTGGCGCCGGAGAACTCAAGCCGCAGCTTCCGCGCCGAACCCCCACCCAAGACCACCAGCCTGGGCAAAGCCCGGCTCCCGGGCAAATCCGGCAAAAGCCGGTTTTTCGACTGAGCCGTGGGGAATTTCACAGACAAAGCCGCGGCGAGGTGGCATTTTCAACGTGGATGGCGACGAACCCTGCGAGCATTTGGAAAGCCTGGCTGGCCACAAACGGTCCGCGGCTGCTGGTGTTTGCGCGTGGCTGGGGCAATTCGCAGCAAGATGCCGAGGATTTGTTGCAGGAGGCCATCCTGCGCCTGTGGCATTATCAGGAGGACAAGGGCGGCGGGCCGCCCGATCTGCCGCTGGTGTTTTCCACGATCCGCTTCTGCGGCCTCAACTTGCACCGCAGCGAGACGCGCCGTAAAAAGCGCGAGGAAGCCATTATCTATCTGAACGACTTTCAGGACGTCTGGCTCGATCCGGTGCTTGAGGATGACGAGGAGGCGCTGTTGCTGCGTGATGCGGTGGCCAATCTCAGTCCCAAACTGCGTGAGGTCGTCGTCATGAAAACCTGGGGCGGGCAGACATTTTTGCAGATTTCCGAGGCGCTGGCGATTTCCCCCAATACCGCCGCCTCCCGCTACCGCTATGCCCTTGAACAACTGGCGCACGAGTTGCGCCGTCTGAAGGAGGCCCGCCATGCCAGCGCCTGACCCGATTGAAACCGCCCTGGCGCGGCTCATGCCGCCCGCCCTCAGCCAAGCCGGCCAGCGCGCGATTGACGCGATGCTGGACGAACTCGCCGCTACGCTGCCGGAGCAAGAGGCGCAGCTGCCGGTCAAGCCGCGGTGGGTCCGCTGGCTGGCTTTGCCGCTTGGAATTGCCGCTGCGCTCGGCGCACTGGTGCTGCTCGGGCCGCAGTCGGCGCGGGTGAGCCCGCCGCTGGCAGTGGCGCGCCCAGCCGGCGTGGTTGAATCCGGGCTGGTGCTGGTGGGTGAGTCCGACCGGATTGAAGCGATGTCGGACGAAGGCTGGGTGGCCGACCCGGATGGAGCCGCGATGCAGGCGGTGCGCGTGCGGGTGGTGGAAGCCAACACCTTGCGCGATGAAGAAACCGGGATCGTGGTGCAGGTTTCCGATCCTCGGGAGGAGATGATTTTGACGCCTATTTCCGTGTTCTGAGATGCAACTTCACCACTCATTGTTGATCCTCGCCACGCTGGTTGTCACCTGCGTGGGGGAGGACGGCGCCACCAAAATGCCGCCGCTGGCACCGGCTCCAGGCGCTGCCGCACGCCCGAATGCCGCTTGGCTTGGCTGCAGCGTCCGCAAGCCCGATCCAGCCGGTGCGGCGCAGATTCCGAGCTTGCCACCGGGGGTCGGGTTCGTCATTCAAGCGGTCACCCCCGGCGGGCCGGCGGCTCTCGCCCAGCTCCAGCCGATGGATGTGTTGTGGAAATTCGGCGATCAACTCCTCGTCAACCAAGGGCAGCTGGCCACCTTGCTGGGCTTGGGCAAGCCGGGTGAGGAAGTCATGCTGGCGATTTTCCGGGCGGGCAAACCGGTGGCTATCAAGATCACGCTGGGTGAGGCCCCTGCCGACACCAGCGGGTTTTCCCGCGAGATGATTGATGCCGCCATCCTCCCCGACGGCGAGGAGATGCCGCGCACCAGGATCGTCACCATGCTGGATCGCACCGCCACCTACACCAATAGCGATGGCAAGGCGCTGGTGCGGCGCGACGGCGAGGGCTACAAAGTCGTCATCAGCGGCCCGGACACCAAAGTCATCTTTGACGGCACTCTCGGCGCGGATGGCAACCTCGAGAGCATCCCCGCCGATTGGCGCCGCCGCATCTGCGTCCTGCGCCGCAGCCTCGACCATGCGCTGGAAAGCCGCATCGTGCCGGTGCGGGCACCGCGGCCGCGAGTGGTTCCGCCGCCACCGCCCGCCGCTGGTGGCGCGCCGCCGCTCTCCAAACATTGAGTTTGCCGGCGTCCTCGCATTTTTTACCGGGATTGCCTTGCGTTTTGTTGGTTGGCTTCCCATCTTCCGCCGCATGCATCCTGACGTGGCGAAGCTGGTGGAAGCCGGCCGCATTCCCAAATCTGTTGGCGAGCGCCTTTCTCAATTGGCTCCCGGAAGTTTCTGTACTCACAAATCCTTCGGGGCCGGCAAGGTCATCGATTGGGATTTGCCCGCAAAAAAGGTCACCATCGATTTCGAAAAGTCGATGGGCCAGGTGATGGAACTGCAGTTTGCCTTCCAGAAAACCGAGTGGATCCCGGACGCTGACTTCCGTGCCAAGAAAATCGAGCAAATCGAGGAACTGCGGACCTTGGCGAAGCACGATCCGGTCGAATTGGTGGTGCACTTGGTGCACAGCCATGGCGGCAGCATGACCGGCGAGGCGTTGGAAAAAGAACTCTGCGGCACCGTTATCGCCGAAGCGGCCTTCAAAAAATGGTGGGATGCCACCAAGAAAGCCCTGCGCGAAAGCCGCCGTGCGGTCATTCCCTCCAAGCGCACCGAGGCGATCGTGTTGCGCGATGGCGACCGCAGTCCGGCGGAAGCGTTGGTGGCCGATTTTGAAGCAGCCCGCGACATCAAGGGGATGATTCGCGCCCTGGAAGCGATTGCCGCGGATATCGGCGCGTTCGAACACGACACCGAAGCCCTCAAGCGCCTGCTCCACGATATCGACGAAGGCGCGCAAAAGGCGTCGCGCGTCCAGCTCGGCCAAGCGCTGCAACTCGTGGCCGCCCGCGATGAAGTCATCGGGTCGTCCAAGGCCCTTGAGCTCGATCCGACCGCGGTGCGCCTCGCCGATCTGGTGGCCAGCGTCGATCCCATCAAGCTCGCGGAGGATGTGGGTGCGTTGCCCTCGACGCGGCAGCGGGCGGTGTTTGAAGCGTTTCCGGATGCCTTCGGCGAAGGCTGGGTGGCCAAGGTCGTGCAAGTGTTTGATCGGGTGGGCGCCCGCGGCGTCACCGAAATCGCCCGCATTTTGTTGGACCGGGGCGGCATGCCCGCCCTCGCCACTCATCTGCGCTCGGCCCTGGCCCGCCGCGCGCTCGGCCCGGATGCCCTCATTTGGGTGTGCCGCGAGCGCAAGAACGCTGCCGTCGGCGTCTTCAGTCCCGACGTCGGCGCCTCCATCCTCAATTTGCTCGAAAACGACCACCTTGCCGATGGGCCGCGCAAAACTTCGCGTCTCCAAACCCTCCTCAACGAAGATAAGAATCTCCTCGGCGATCTGGTCTCCATCATGGACATCAACGAGTCGCGCAACTTCGCCCGCCGCCTGCTCGATTGCCCGGTGTTTGGCGAATTGGAAAAAAAATCCCTGATGGCACGCATTATTAAAATCCGCCCGGAAACCGCCGAGCTCGTCAGCGGCGAAAACGCCAAAAAACGCGAGGAACCGCTGCTGGTCTCCTGGGATAGCCTCGAACGCAAAAAAACCGAACTCGACGAGCTCATCCGCGTCCGCATCCCACAGAACACCCGCGATATCTCGATCGCCCGCTCGTATGGCGACCTGCGCGAAAACTTCGAATACAAATCCGCCAAGGACCTCCAGCGCTACCTCTCGCACCGCAAGCACGAACTCGAGAAAGACATCGGCCGCGCCCGCGGCTCGGATTTCAAAGGCTCGGATGCCAGCAAGGTCAATATCGGCACGGTGGTCACCCTCACCGATGCCGCCGGTGCGGAAAGCGTCATGTGCGTGCTCGGCGCCTGGGACTCCGTGCCGGAGAAACAACACGTGTCCTACCTGTCCGATGTGGGCAAAGCCTTGTTGGGGCGCGCCCCGGGCGATGCTGTCGAGGTCCGCGACACCGCCACCGAGCTGATGCGGACCCTAACCATCAAAACGATCGCGCCATTCAATCCGTAAAAGACACAAGACCGCTGCGCTGCAAGACGCAAGACCGCTGCGCTCCAAGACAAGAAAATGAAGAGCCCCTTGGACCACGCCGAGCACATCTTCCTCTTGTCTTCTGTCTTCTGTCTCCTAGTCTTCTGTCTTGTTCAGATCTCCCCCTAACTAAACACACCACACACACATATCATGGACTACACCACCATTGTTGAAATCCGCGGCCGCGAAGTGATCGACTCACGCGGCAACCCCACCGTCGAAGTCGACGTGCATCTCGAAGGCGGCGCCATTGGCCGCGCCTCGGTGCCGTCGGGCGCGTCCACCGGCGAAAACGAAGCCGTCGAACTGCGCGATGGCGACAAGGCCCGCTTCCTCGGCAAGGGCGTGCTGCAGGCGGTTGAAAACGTCAACTCGCGTTTGGCACCCGTGCTGCTCGGGTTCGATGCCACCGAACAAGCGTCGATTGATGCCGCGATGCTCGCGCTGGACGGCACCTCCACCAAGAAGGAACTCGGCGCCAATGCCATTCTCGGCGTGTCGCTGGCAGTGGCCAAGGCCGCGGCGATCCAGTTGGGCGTGCCCCTCTACAAGTACCTCGGCGGTCCCAACTCCAAGGTGCTGCCGGTGCCGATGATGAACATCATCAACGGCGGCGCTCACTCCGATGCCCCCATCGATTTCCAGGAGTTCATGATCATGCCCATCGGCGCCCCGACCTTCCGCGAAGCCATTCGCTACGGCGCGGAGGTCTTCCACGCGCTCAAAAAAGTCCTGCACGATCGTGGCCTGTCCACCGCCGTCGGGGATGAGGGCGGCTTCGCCCCCACCCTCAAGAGCGCCGACGACGCCCTGAGCGTCATCGCCCAGGCCATCGAAAAAGCCGGCTATAAGCTCGGTGTCGACATTGCCATCGCGCTGGACGCGGCCAGTTCCGAGTTTTTCGACAAGGCGAAAAACGCCTATGTCTTCAAGAAATCCGACAAGTCGGTCAAGAGCGCCGAAGAACTCGTCGCCTATTACGCCGAGTTGCAGAAGAACTATCCGATCATCTCGATTGAGGACGGTTGCGCCGAAAACGACTGGGCCGGCTGGAAGGTGTTGACCGACAAGCTGGGGCAGACCACCCAGATTGTGGGCGACGACCTGTTTGTCACCAACACCGAGTTCCTCGCCAAGGGCATCAAGCTCGGCGTGGCCAACTCCATCCTCGTCAAGGTCAACCAGATCGGCACCCTCACCGAGACGTTCGATGCCGTGGAAATGGCCAAGGAAAACGGCTACACCGCCGTGCTCAGCCATCGTTCCGGCGAAACCGAGGACGCCACCATCGCCGATATCGCTGTCGCCACCAATTGCGGCCAGATCAAGACCGGCTCCATGAGCCGGTCCGATAGAATCGCCAAATACAACCAACTCCTCCGCATCGAGGAAGAACTTGGCGATGATGCCGTGTTCGGTATCCACAAAATGAAGGTGCTCCGCTGAGCGCGTTCCTCCACGCCGCGCCGGCTGCAACCGGCGCGTGACCTGGCAATCGTTGCCCTCTCCCCGACGGCGGACCCATCCCGGTCCGCCGTCGTTTTGGACTGAGGTGACAAGTCACCGCAGTCCAAAGCGGCGCCCAGCCGCCAGCATGCTGTCGTGCACCGGGCACCATTTTCTAACCGAACCGTATGGCGCCCGCCCGCCCGCACATTTTCAGGAAAGATCCGGCCTGCCAGCTGCGTAGCGTCGCGATGACAAACTCCAGACGGACATTCTTGAAAACCGGAATGGCGGCAGCGCTGAGCGGCCCGAACTTGTTAGCGCAGGCCGCCGCCCCCGCCCGCAAACTGCGCATCGCCGGCATCGGCGTCGGCGGCATGGGCAGCGGCAATCTGGGCAATTTGGCCGCCGAAAACATTGTGGCGCTCTGTGATGTCGACCATGCCTTCGCCGCCCCGACGTTTGCCAAATTCCCGGCCGCCAAGCGCTGGCGGGATTTCCGCGAGATGCTGGCAAAACAAGACGACATCGAGGCGGTGCTGATTGCCACGCCCGACCACACCCACGCCGCCATTGCCATGGCCGCGCTGCGGGCCGGCAAGCATGTCTATTGTCAAAAGCCGCTGACCCACGATATCTACGAGGCGCGCCAATTGGCCGCCGCCGCCGCCGCCGCCAAAGGCTGCGTTGCCGTCATGGGCAACCAATATCATTCCTCGACCGGTGCTCACAAGGTGGTCGAATGGGTGCGCGCCGGTGTCATCGGCGAGGTCAAACGGGTCGTCGCCTGGTGCAGCCTGAATTACCGGCCCTTCGGCAATGCCCCGTGGGCCACCCTCACCGACACGCCGCCTGCCGACACGCCGCCGGTCCCGCAAACCCTGGACTGGGATCTGTGGCTGGGCCCTGCCAAAACCCGCCCCTACCACCCCACCTACCACCCGGCGCGCTGGCGGGCATGGTGGGATTTCGGCTGCGGCATGATGGGGGATCGCGGTGTGCATACCCTCGACGCCGCCTGTTGGGCACTCGATCTAACCGCTCCGGCAAGCATCGAGCGGCTGGCGATTGATGGCGCCAACGAGTACATCCACCCGGACAAGGCCCACGTCCGCTATCAATTCCCGGCGCGCGGGAACTTCCCGGCGCTGCAACTCGATTGGTATTCCGGCGAGCGACCGGCGGAGGTCGCCGATCTCGCCGGCGGGCGCAAGCTCGGCGATGACGAGGGCGGTTCGGTCATCATTGGCAGCCGCGGCGTCATCAGCCACGGCACCTATGCCACCGAGCAACTCAACTTGTTTCCCGACACGCTCATGGAGCAGGCCCGCAAGCTGCCCTCCACGCTGCCGGAGCTGCGTGGCAGCCATGAGGCCATCTGGGCTGCCGCGTGCAAGGGGCAGGGCCCGGTATCGTCCGATTTCGCCTACGCCGCCGCCCTAACCGAAATGACCCATCTCGGCAATCTGGCCATCCGGCTCGGTGGCAAGATCGAATGGGATGCCGCGGCCGGGCGCGCCACCAACCGGCCCGAAGCCGCGGCCCTCATCCGCATGCCGCGGCGCGAGGGATGGGAACTGGCCTGAAGCCGCGGTTGCCTACGCCATGAGCCGCTGAAACCCCTTGTGCGCATACCTGCAACGAAAGGGTGGCGCCGTGAGTTGCGGCGTCCAGCCATTGGTGCGGCCAAATTCAATCGCCCCGGTGACCATCTCGTGATTGACAATGCGCGGCAACTCCGCGAGCAGCAATTGGCCGTTGACCGAGGCGCTCAATTCCACGTGCAGCTCGTTGACAACCGTCCGGTTGTGGATGATCCACTGGTAATGGGTGTCGCGGAAAATCAGGCTTTTCTTGTTATTGCGCTGGGGTCTGGGCATTGGGGGAGGCGGCTGCACTCGCAGCCTGCCCGCCACCGGCGGCCACTTCAACCAAAAACCGCAGCTAATCACCCTGCCGGTCCTGCAGTTGCTGCCGCAGCCGGTTGAGCTCGTCCTTTAACTGCGTCACGATGTGCTGCGATTCGGGATTGTGGTAGAGATTGATCCGCTCGGCGGGATCGCTTTGCAGGTCGAACAACTCCCACTCGTCCACCTGCCCCGGCTGTTTCATGTCACCCATTTGGGTGCCGTTGTCGGTGCCTACCGCCCCCTTGTAGTGGATCAGCTTGTATCGCTCGGTGCGCACGCCGAAGTGCGGCGCGATGCCGTATTCCGCGGCATAGTACCGGTAGTAAATCGAGCGCCGCCAATCCTTTGGTGGCTCGCCGGCCAGCAGCGGGCGCAAGCTGCGGCCCTGCATGTCGGCGGGCACCGCGACCCCTGCGAGGTCCAGCAGCGTTGGCGCAATGTCGATGTTGAGCACCATTGCGGCGCTCGCCGAGCCCGGCTTGATCAGGCGTGGATAGCGCACCAGCAGCGGCATGCGGAGCGATTCCTCCATCATCCAGCGTTTGTCGAACCAGCCGTGCTCGCCAAGGAAAAACCCCTGGTCGGAGCTATAGATGACTATGGTGTCCTGAGTGAGGTGGTTGCGGTCGAGCCAGTCGAGCACGCGGCCGACATTTTCGTCCAGGCCGGCGGCGCAGCGCAGATAGTGTTTCAGGTATTGCTGATAGATCCAGCTCCGCCGCTGCTTGGTCGTGAGCCCGGCCGGCGGCTCGCCCCAATCCGATTGCTGCCAGCGCAACAAGTTCTCAACCCGCAGCCAGCTCGCCGCGCTCACCGCCGCGCGGCCCTCCAAGTCGTCGTGCAAGGAAGCCGGTTCCGGCAGCGTCGCGGTGGCAAAATATGACTCGAACCGCTTCGCCGGCTGCCACGGCATGTGGGCGGCCTTGTCATTGATGCAGATGGCGAACGGGCGCTGGGGGTCGCGCTGGTCGAGCCATCTTAGCGCCAGCGTGGCGGTGACATCGCTGACGTGGCCCGGCTCGACGCGGCGTCCTTGTGCCGAAATGAACTCCGGATCGTGGTACCGGCCCTGGTCGGGCAGGATGTCGTAATAATCGAAACCCAGCGGCTGGCTGCCGAGATGATACTTGCCAACCAATGCCGTCTGGTAGCCGGCGGCGCGCAACGATTCGGGAAATGTCCGGTGGCTGCGGTCGTAGGGCTTCCAGCCCATCGCCCCGTTGACGTGGCCGTATTTGCCGGTGAGAATGGCCGCCCGGCTCGGCGCGCAGATCGCCTCGGTGCAAAAGCAATGGTCGAACCGGATGCCGGCGCTGGCAAGGCGGTCAAGATTCGGGGTTTGCATCAACTTGCCGCCGTAACACCCGATCGCCTGGGTGGCATGATCGTCACTGAGAAAAAAGATGATGTTAGGTCGTGGCCGTGCCGCCCCCCGGGCTGGCAGCAACGACCCCAGCAGCACCGCGAGCAGAAACGTGCGCCTGATCACCACCGCGATGATGCGCACGCTCTGATAGTCCGGCGCGCGCGGCGCCTTGCACGCTCGGGTGCCGGAATAATCGAACTCACAGGCTTGGCCGGTCACGAGCGGGCCGGCGCCGATGATGAGGACTTTCTTGATGTCATCTCTTCGCGGCATAATGTGCTGGCGGTTATGCTTCGTGGCTGGCGGGGACGCCAAGACAATTCTCCGCATTTGGCGTGATTCGGGGTTGAGTCCGACGCGGAATTGCGCAATAAAGGCCGCGGATGAGAATTTTGGTCGTAGGTAAAGGCGGGCGTGAACACGCGTTGGTGCGGGCACTGGCAGAATCACCGGAGCCGCCCACCATTTTCTGCTTCCCGGGTAGCGACGCGATTTTCGAGCTGGCCGCGCCGGTGCCAGCCACCGGTTTGGAATCGCTGGTGGCCTGGATGCAATCCCACGCCATCGACCTCTGCGTGGCGGGTGAGGAAAGCTACCTGGTCACGGGCGAAGGGCTGGCCAACCTCTGCGCGCGGGCCGGGATTCCGTGTTGGGGGCCGCCCAAGCAAGCCGCCCAGCTGGAAGCCAGCAAGGAGTTTGCCAAGGGCTTTCTGCTGCGCAACGCCATCCCGACCGCTCGCGCCACCGCCTGCGACACTTTCGATGAAGCCCTCGCCGCCATCGCCGGCGAGTACCCGACCGTCCTCAAATTCGATGGCCTGGCCGCAGGCAAGGGCGTCGCGGTGTGCCCGGATGCAGCCAGCGCGCGCGGGTTTCTGGATGAGGTGTTGGTGCAGCAGCGGTTTGGCGCGGGCCGGGTGCTGGTGGAACAATGTCTTACCGGCCCGGAAGTGTCCGTGTTCGCCGCCATCGTGGACGATGACTACCTGATTTTCACGCCCGCCCGCGATTACAAGCGCATCGGCGACGGCGACTGCGGCCCTAACACCGGCGGCATGGGCGCCGTGGCCAGCCGCCAACTCGTGCCCCCGGACGTCCTCGCGCGGATCGAAGCGGAAATCGTCAGACCCACGGTAGACGGGCTGCGCCGCGAAGGCCTGCCCTATCGCGGGTTCCTCTATTTCGGCATCATGCTCACCCCCAGCGGCCCCCAAGTCATCGAATACAATTGCCGCTTCGGCGACCCCGAATGCCAGGCGGTGATGCCGTTGGTGCGCGGGGATTTGGCGGGCTTCTGCCTGGCCGGGGCGCAGGGCCGGTTGCGCCGCGACTTGCTCACCTTTGATGCCGGCTGGAGCGTGTGCGTCATTCTGGCCTCCGCCGGCTACCCGGATGCGTCGCACAGCGGCGACCGCATCGCCGGTCTCGACGCCATCGGCAACGCCCGCGTCTATCATGCCGGCACCCGCAAAACCGCCGCCGGCGATTGGGAAACCCACGGCGGTCGCGTGCTGGCCGTCGTCGCCGATGCCGCCAGCCGCGCCGAGGCGGTCGCCCGCGCCCACGCCGCCGCCGATCAAATCCACTTCGCCGGGCTGCAACGGCGGCGCGATATCGGCCTCCTCCATTTTTCTTAACCCTGCTGCCTCGCCACCTTCATGTCCGTCACCCTTAGCGCAGAAGATATCGCCGCCGGCGTGGACCGCCTGGCCGCAGCCATCCGCGAACAAACCGCCGGCGCCCCCATCGCTCTCGTCGGCATCCGCCGCCGCGGCGATGAGGTGGCCCAACGCGTCCTCACCCGCCTCGCCGAAGACGACCGCGAACTTAATTTCGGCATCCTCGACATTTCCCTCTACCGCGACGATTTCGAGCACCTGCACGAAAACCCTAGGTTGTTAGAATCGGACATTCCCTTTCCGCTGGAAGGGGCGCATGTGATACTGGTGGATGATGTGTTGTTCACCGGGCGCACCGTCCGCGCCGCGCTCGACGCGCTGTCGGACTACGGGCGGCCCGCCAAAGTGGAACTCGCCGTGCTCATCGACCGCGGCCACCGTGAGATGCCGATTCAACCCGACTACACCGGCATCACCCTGAGCACTCAGC
Organism: Akkermansiaceae bacterium; assembly: GCA_903934285.1. Classification (GTDB taxonomy): domain Bacteria; phylum Verrucomicrobiota; class Verrucomicrobiia; order Verrucomicrobiales; family Akkermansiaceae; genus Luteolibacter. Next base: position 52,071 of record CAIZNN010000215.1, read on the forward strand.
GCCTCGACCAGGTGTTGGTGTCCTTGGAGCAAATCGATGGGCTCGATCAAGTTCGCGTCGTCGCCAAAGAATCCCATGAACCCTCTCCCGCCGCGTAAGAAATCCCCGGCGGAACTCGCCAGCCTCAGGGCAAGTCTCGGCATCCCGCCGCCGCCGCCGGGCACCCCCGCCTCATGCCCGCAACCGTTGCCGGATGCCTCGGCTCTGCTCGACGAGCCGCCCCCGCACGTCCCGGGCCGGCCGCAGGCGCGCGCGTTCAGGCGCCCCGAGCGCAGGGGCCAGCCACCGCCCGCCGCACTGTGGGAATCGCCCGCGCCGAGCAGCACACCACCGCCGCCGGTGGTCGTGGCGCTGGCGGCCCCGCCGCGCCCGCGCCCGCTGCGCGCGCTGAAAAAATCCGAATCGGTGGCGCCGCCTGCCGCCGCCGCGGCCGAGGGCAGGCTTCCGGTCCACCGCCACGGCGACGAGGAATTGGCGGCCGCGCGCCGCCGCGATGCGCTCGCCGTGATGTCGCACGGTTCCTATCAACTGCCTGGCGCCGCCCATCCGCTGCTGCTGGCCCTCGGCTACCTGCTGGCCCTCGGCGGTGCCGCCGCGCCGGTGTTGCTAGACGGGCTGTCGCGGCTCACCGGGTCCTACGCGCTTGGCCTGGCCTGCGGCAGCGGCTATCATCTGCTCACCGCCGGCACGCTCGCCGCGCTGCCCGTCGCCGCTTTCATCCACGTCAGGAAAACCCTGTCGCGCCACCACGCCGCTTTCATCGCCAGTATCGTGTTTTTCGCCCTCGTCTTCGCCGTCCTTCACTATTTCCCCCAACTCCGGCATGCCACGTAAAGATTTGTTAGATATTGCGTCCCTGGCGCGGGAAGAGATCGAGCACCTGCTCGATCAAGCCATTCCGTTCAAGGACTTGTTCACCCGCTCGGTGAAAAAAGTCCCCGCGCTCAAGGGCAAATCCGTGCTCATGCTGTTTTACGAGGCGAGCACCCGCACCCACTCGTCCTTCGAGGTCGCCGCCAAACGGCTCTCCGCCGATGTCACCAATTTCGCCGTGGCCCACTCCTCCATCACCAAGGGCGAATCGGTTAGGGAAACCATCGAGACCTTGCAGGCGATGCGCTCGGATTTCATCATCGTGCGCCACAGCCGCGCGGGCCTGCCCGGCACGATTGCCCGCCTGACCCGTGCCTCGGTGATCAACGCCGGTGACGGCGCCCACGCCCATCCCACCCAGGCGTTGTTGGATGCCTTCACCATCAAGGAGAAATTCCCCGATCCCAGCGGCAAGCGGGTGCTCATCGTCGGCGATATCCTGCACTCCCGCGTCGCCCGCTCCACCAGCACCATCCTCAAGAAAATCGGCGTCGCCGTCGCCTATCTCGGCCCCGGTTCGCTGGTGCCCACCACCGGCCCGGAAAACATCCGCCGCTTCACCAACTATCAGGAGGCCATGGCCTGGGCACCGGATTTTGTCTATCTGCTGCGCGTGCAAATGGAGCGCCAGGATGTGCAATACTTCCCGAGTCTGCGCGAATACCACCGCCTCTACGGCATCACCGAGGCCCGCCTCGCCGAGATCCGCGCCCGCGGCCTCTATATCATGCATCCCGGCCCGGTCAACCGCGGCGTCGAGCTCTGCGACGCGGTGATGGATTACGAACGCTCGCTCATCAACGATCAGGTCGAAAACGGCATCGCCGTCCGCATGGCCGTGCTCTATTGGCTCAAGCCGCAACCGGTTGCCGGTTAAGGGTCGGCTGTCGCTGGGTAATGCCCGGGCCCCACACCTCTCCGCCGATCCGATCTAACTGACAACCAGCCTCCCCCATGACACTCCTCATCCAAAACGCCCGCATCGCCTCCGAACATGCCCCCGATCTAACCAGGGGCGATGTGCTCGTCGCCGCCGGCCTCATCAAGACCATCGGGGTTGGCCTAACGGCTCCGCCGGGCGCCCGTGTCATCGACGCCCGCGGCCGCATCCTCATGCCGGGCATGTTCGACGCGCATGTGCATTTCCGCGAGCCCGGCTTCGAGACCAAGGAATCCATCGCCAGCGGTTCGGAAGCGGCCATCAATGGCGGCATCACCGGGGTGGTGATGATGCCTAACACCAGCCCCGCCATTGATAGCGCCACCGCGGTGGCCAGCGTGTTGGAGTCCGCCCGGCGCCACGCGCGCATTCCGGTGCTCACCTCCGGGTGCGTGACCAAGGGCCGCCAAGGCAAGGAACTCGCCGCGCTTGATGGCATGCGGGCGCTGGGCGTGAGGATGCTCACCGATGATGGCGACACCACGGCCGACCCCGCGCTGCTGTGGCGCGCGATGCAATACGCCGGGGAATTCGGCATGTTCTTCGCCAGCCACTGTGAGCTGGCCGAACTGGCCGGGCCGCGCGCGCTCAACGAGGGAGTCACCAGCTACCGCCTCGGCATCAAGGGCTCGCCCGCCTGCGCCGAGGAAATCATCATCGATCGCGATATCCGCCTGGCCCACGCCACCGGCGCCCACATCCATATCCAACATGTCTCCAGCAAGCTCGGCATGGAAACCATCCGCTGGTGGAAAAGCCGTGGCGATGTCAGGGTCACCGCCGAGGTGGCGCCGCATCACCTGTTGTTCACCGAGGAAGACATCGGCGATTTCGACACCCACTACAAAATGAACCCGCCGCTGCGCACCAAGGCGGACACCGCGGCGCTGCTGCAGGGGCTCATCGACGGGGTGTTCGATCTGATCGCCACCGACCACGCGCCGCACACGCCCTTTGAAAAATCCCAGGATTTCATCACCGCTCCCAATGGAGTCACCGGCCTGGACACCGCGTTGGTCTCACTCTATCACCACTTTGTCGCCCCCGGGGTGTTCGGCTGGGACCTGCTGGTCAAACGTTATTCCGCCGAACCCCGCCGGCTCATGGGCCTGCCGGTGGCCGTCATCGCCGAAGGCCAGCCGGCGGATATGCTGTTGTTTGACCCGGATGCCGAAACCACTTTCACCGCGCAGTTCATGCAATCCAAATCCCAGAACACCCCGTTCCTCAACCAGACGCTGCGCGGCAGCGTGGATCTGGTGCTGCTGGGTGCTGCTGTTTTGTTAGATAGGTGAACCGGCCCCATGCCGCGCGCCTGAAGGAATGATCCCCGCCGGCACCTGCACCGCGGGCCCGCGTCCAACAACCTATCCGGCCCGGGGGATGCATGACAAAAAGTTCTGAATTGGCCCCCTGACCGCAGGGCGCCATGGCGGCGTGGCGGTCGTGTCGCACGCGCTGCGCAGGCCAACCCGACATTTTGTGACGGATAGGACAATTCCGCATATTTTCTGATTGCAGATAGGTTCGCATCCGCTAAAATCGCATCCATCAAACGGCTGCGGGGCACGCCACTCGATGCCATGCCTTGAGTGATCCGCGGTCACCAGTCTAACATGAATGCCGGATTCCGGCCCCTGCTTTTTCCATGAACACAGATTTGCAAGTGAAGTTCGGTCAGCCCTCGTGGCGTATCGCCAGCCGCGAGGTCGAGGCGTTCGTGACGGAAACCGGCGGTCATCTCGGCCCCGTGGCCTTCCGGGTCGGCAATAAGAAGATCCAACCGTTTTCAGTCGCGCCTTGGGCCGAGGAGCCGGCCGCCGCCGAGCTGCCCGCCATCCTCAAGGTGCTGCGCGGTGACTTTTTCTGTCTGCCCTTTGGCGGCAATGCCACCCCATTCCAAGGCGAGCAGCACCCGCCGCACGGCGACACCGCCAACCGCCGCTGGACGCTGGAAGCCGCCAAGAAGGGCCAACTTCACCTCAGCATGCAAACCCAGGCCCGCGACGGCCGGGTCGACAAGCACATCACCCTGTGCCCCGGCCACACCGCCATCTATCAGCGCCACGTCATCAGTGGCATGGCCGGCCCGATGAGCTTCGGCCACCACGCGATGCTCAAGTTTCCCGACGTGGCAGGCTGTGGCGTGGTCACCACCAGCCGTTTCCGCCGCGGCCATGTCGCGCCGCTGCCCCTGGAACAACCCGCCGAGCGCGGCTACTCGTCCCTGCGGGCCGGGGCGGTGTTTCACTCGCTGGAACATGTCCCCACCCAGACCGGTGAAAGCGCCGACCTGAGCTACTACCCCGCCCGCCGCGGCTTCGAAGATCTCGTCTTGCTCGACGCCGACGAGCGCCAGCGCTTCGCCTGGACCGCGGTGACCTTTCCGAGCGAGGGCTATGTCTGGTTCGCCCTTAAAGACCCGCGCGTCCTGCGGCAAACCATTTTCTGGCTGTCTAACGGCGGCCGGCATTACCCGCCCTGGAACGGCCGCCACATCAATGTGCTCGGCATCGAGGATGTCACATCGTTTTTCCACTACGGCCTGGCCGAATCGGCGACCAAAAACGCGCTCACCACCGCGGGCCGCGTCACCAGTCACATGCTTTACCCAGCCCACCCACTGGCGGTCAATTACATCATCGCCGTGGCCCCCATCCCGCCGGACTTCGACCGCCTCAGCTCGATCCTGCCGGCCACTGATGGGCAGTCCGTGCAGCTCGTCTCACGCAACAAGCGCCGCGTCGCGGTGCCTCTCGATCTGGGCTTTCTCGGCATCGCGCGCCCTGCCGCGCAAATCCGTCCCGGAGCGGTCCCCGTGGCTTTGCTGCAAGCGCAGCGGGACCATTGTCCGGAGCCGGCTGGCACCATCGGATGCCACGCCGGGGCCTGACCTAACCGCTGACCCACAGCGATTTCAGATAGGCCTCGCCGGTGAAATCGGCCGGCATCGCACTGGCGCGGGTGTCCAGCGCCCGGCGCGATGCCGAGAGAATCTGGCGCTCGAAGGCGGCGGCGGTGAGGGCGCGGCAATTGGTGCAGCACAGCAGCCACCCGTCGGGTGTTAGAATGGCGCGGGCGAGGGCGGCGAGAGTGCCGAAGTCGGTTTCCACGCGGAAGATCTTCCCCCCTTCATCGCGCGAGAACGTCGGCGGGTCGAGGATGATCGCATCGAATTGGCGCCCTTGTTTAGCGAAGCGGCGCAGCCAGTGGAACGTGTCGCCCTTGCAGAAATGATGGGCGGCGGGATCCAGCGCGTTGTGGCAAAAATTCCGCTTGGCCCAATCGAGGTACGGTTGGGACAGGTCGAGGGTGGTCGTTTCCGCCCCGGCGCTGGCGGCGGCCACCGAGAACGCCCCGCTATAGGCGAAGGTGTTGAGCAGGCGCTGGCCGGGCCGCAGCCGGCGGCGGACCTCGGCGCGGTTGTCGCGTTGGTCGAGAAAAATCCCCTGCGAGTAGCCGGCCTGAAACGAAATCTCAAAGCGCAGCCCGTTTTCGCGGATGCAAAACGGTGCCCTCAGCTCCGCGCCGCTATGGTGGACCGGGCAACTTTTCTGATGGTGGTCCAGAATTTTCCAATAACACGGGTGCCCTTGTTGCCGCAGCCAGGCGCTCAGCGCCGCTGGCACCGCCGGCGCCGCGGCGGTGGCCACCAGCCAGTTGCCGGCATAGGATTCCAAGGTGATGCCCGGCAGCCCGTCGCCGCTGCCATCGATGAGCCGCAGCGCGTCGGTTTCCCCGGTGCACAGTCCGGCGCAGAGTCGCGCGCGTCTCTCGAGGGCGGCAGTGAGTAGATCAAGCATAGGCGCCGCATTGTAGCCGCGGTCCGCGAGCCTCGCAAGACTTGGGACCCAGAACGTTAGGACCAGCATTATGCCACATAATGCCAGGCATTCTGTCCTTGACAGCGGCGGCTGGGTCTGATTTCCTCAGCGAATGAAAACGGTGGATCGTTGGTTGGGAGTGCTGAATTCCGTGTCTGATAGCGGGTCTGGTGGCGGCGGAACGAGGCGGTGTGGAGCGGTAGCGCTGGCGGTTGGCGGGGCGACGGAGGTGGCGGCGGCGACGGAGGCGGCGGCGGCGACGGAGGTGGAGGTGGAGGCGGGCGAAACGGCGGCAGCTGCGGAGAGGATGGATGTGGGGATGGAACCCAAGCCACGAGTGCTCTCGCCCCTGGAACGGATTGAATTGCCGACGGGGGCGTGCCTTGGCCGGGTGTTTGCACGGGGCTGGAAGGGGCGGCGCCAGCGGCTCGTGCTGAGTCCGGCAGAAGGCGCGAGCTATCACATCATGAGCCGCACTGCTGGCGGCGAACGCTTGCTCGGAGATACGGAAAAAGAAGCGCTGCGCCGCCTGATGTGGCGCCTGGCCCGCTTCGCCGGGGTGGAAATCCGCACCTACGCGGTCATGGGCAACCATTTTCACATCCTCGCGCGGGTGCCGGCCCACGACGAGTTCGTGGCGCAATTTGCCGGTCCGGACGGCGAGGAAC
>CAIZNN010000216.1 GCA_903934285.1 Akkermansiaceae bacterium
GGCGATGCAGGGACGAGACATGAAGAGGCGGCGGGCAGGATGCCCGCGCCACAGGTGGCCCGGGCATCTTGCCCGGAGCCTCGACTCAAACCACCAAGGGTGCTAAGTAAACCGTATTGGCCAGCTTGGCCAATACGGTGTAAGGCGATGCAGGGACGAGACAGGAAGAGGCGGCGGGCAGGATGCCCGCGCCACGGTGGCCCGGGCATCTTGCCCGGAGCCTCGACTCAAACCACCAAGGGTGCTAAGTAAACCGTATTGGGCAGGATGCCCGCGCCACAGGTGGCCCGGGCATCTTGCCCGGAGCCTCGACTCAAACCACCAAGAGTGCTAAGTAAACCGTATTGGCCAGCTTGGCCGGGTGATGCTGCCGGGTACCGCGCTGGCGTGCGGCGCAGAACCGGGCTCGATTGCCGCCAGGGGAAAAAAATTCTACTTTCATCTTGGTGGCCGGTCGGAAAGGCATACTTTGCGGCTCGACGTCGCTTGGCGACGCCTGTTTTGATCACCAAAGGGCCGGCAAGCCGAAGCGTGCCCCCCGCAACGGCTCACGGGCCGGAGCAGCGCAATACATAGAACCAAACCCAAATCCAACCTGCCCAAAGATTCGGCAAATGAAATCACAAGCCACGTAACCATACCATCCCATCCATGACATCACGCGAACGAGTTTTAACCGCCCTGGCTGGAAAGCCAACCGACCGTGTGCCGCGCCTGCTCTATGAGGAGGCGATCGGCTACACCCCGCCGATTGAGCGCCTGCTGCGCGAGCGCTGCGGCGGCCAGGCGCCACGCGACTACTTCGACATGGACATCACCAGCGTGACGTTCAACCCCACCGAGTTGCCGCGCGAGCGCTTTACCGAATGGCTCGGCCCGAGCGGCGCGGAGGCCTTGGCCAGCGGGCAGGTGGATGAATGGGGGGTCTGGTGGAAGACGGGGGATTTTCATCACTTTGCCCACGCCGACTCACCCCTGCGCGGCATGGAGGATGCGGCGCGCTTGATGGAATATCCGTGGCCGGATCTCGAAGCGCCATACCGGTGGCAGGGGGTGGCGGAACGCGTCGCGGCCTTGCATGAGCGCGGTCTGGCGGTGGCGGCCTACGCCGGCTCGGTCTTTGAGCAATCCTGGTATATCCGCGGGATGGAGGATTTGATGATGGACATGCTGGCGGAACCCGCCATCGCGCATTGGTTCTTTGACCGCACCGCGGCGTTGCAACAATTTGCCGCCAGCCAGTTTGCCCGCGCCGGGGTGGATATCATCATCACCGGCGACGACATCGCCGGACAAACCGGGATGTTGATGAATCTGGATGTCTGGCGCGAATTTCTCAAGCCGCGGCTGGCCGCCACCGTGCGCGCGGTGAAGCAGGCCCGGCCCGAGAGCTTCGTGTTCTATCACTCGGATGGCAACGTCGAGGCGGCCGTCGCCGACTTGATCGAGGCCGGCATCGATATTCTCAACCCGGTGCAGCCGGAATGCATGGATCCGGCCGCAGTGAAGCTCAAGTATGGCGAGCGGCTGGCATTTTGGGGAACCGTCAGCGTCCAACAAACCATGCCCTTCGGCACCCCGGAGGAAGTGCGCGCGGAAGTGCGCGCCCGCATCCGCAGCGTCGGCAAAAGTGGCGGCCTGATTCTGGCCCCCGCCCATGTGCTTGGCCCGGAGACCCCGTGGGAAAATATCGTCGCGTTCTTCGAGGCGGCTGACTCGACTCCCATGCATTGACTGCGGCGATTTTTTTGAAAGAGCGGCTTTCAAACGAACGTCCTATCGTCGCGCCGTGTGCCTGTTGGCCCACGGCGCGCAAGCGCAACTTGCCCCCGACCATCCAACCATCATGAAATCCGTCTCCCTCGCCATGCTGCAGCTCTGCCTGACTGCGGCCGCCTGCCACGCCGCCGCCGCCGCCGCCCCGGCGGTCGCCGTGCCTGATGCGATCCAATCCTACAACATCGATTTCAATTGGGGACCGGGCGGTCCCAATGGCTTTGCCAAGCCCGGACTGTGGGCCGAGGCCGACCCTGCGCAACATGTGGCGTGGTACAAGGCGCTGGGGTGCAATGTCATCCAAACATTTTGCGTCTCCTGCAACGGCTATGCCTGGTACAAAAACGGGGTGGTGCCGGAACAACCGGGCCTCAAACATGATTTTCTAACCGAAATGGTCAAGCTGGCCCATCAGGACAACATGCTCGTGCTCGGGTATTTCTGCGCCGGCTCCAACACCCGCTGGGGCCAGACCCGGCCCGACTTGAGTTATGGTTTTTCGTCCAACCCGCACATCCCTTATACCGACGAATACCTGGCATATCTCGATGGGGCGATCCGCGATGTCGTCAAAAAAACCGGCATCGACGGGTTCATGGTGGACTGGCTGCGGATGCCCACCAGCCGTGAAAGCAACGGCAACCGCTGGCTGGATTGCGAGAAAAAGCTCTACAAACAATTGATGGGGGAGGGGTTTCCCGGTGAGGACAAGCTGACCGAAGCGCAGATGACCGCCTACGGGCGCAAAGCGATTGACCGTTGTTGGGGCACCATCCGCAAAGCCGCCAAGGAAACCAACCCCAAGTGCCTGGTGTGGCTCACTTGCTGTGATATCAATGATCCGCATATCGCCAATTCGCGCGCCTTGCAGGAAACCGACTGGCTGCTCAATGAGGCCGGCGACCTCGAGCGCACCGCCGCCGCCAAGAAGATGATCGGCCCGCAAACGCGCCTGATCACTTGTCTGGCCGCCTGGAATAACCAAAGTCCCGACGTGGTGATCCCGGCTGCTAGAAAGGCCGACATCGGGTTGTTCGGCTTCACCAAACCCACCCTCGGCACCCTCAAACCGTCCGTGGCCAGTTATCTCGAACAGCCGCTGGCATCCTTCCAGGGCGACGAGCGCAATATCGCCGCGCTGGCCCGCGCCTATCTGGGACTGCCCCAGGAGGCGGTCCGCAAAGCACCCGCCACGACACCACCCGCTCAATGACAACACCCGCATTCCCCAACTTGGCGATGTCCGCCATTTCGCGCTCCGTCCTGCGCGTCAACCGCCTGGCCCTCACTCTCTTGTTAGGTGGCGCCGGTCTCGCCGCCACCGCTGCCGAGCCTGCCGCGGCCGTTGCCGCGCCAGCCGCGGCACCCGCCGCGCTGCGCGATAAGACCCTGGTCGCCTGGGTGCGTCTCGCCGACCTGCTCCAAACCGGCTCCGGGGTGCTGGCAATCCAAGATGGCGATGAATTCGACGCCATCACCTTTGGCGAACGGGCCGCTGGCCGCTGGATGGCCGGCAGCGCTGGCTTCAGCCGGACCCAAGACCCCGCCGCGCAACAGGCGCTGGCACCGGAAACCGCCACCCCCGACCAGTGGCTGCAAGTCGCCGTGGTGTATCGCGGGAAACAGATAGAAATCTGGCGCGACGGGCAGCGCTATGCCGCCTACGAGGCGCCTAACCAGCAAACCTATGCGGCCAAGAGTGAGCTCTATCTCGGGTTGCGGTGCCTGTATGCCAAGCAGTATCACGGATTTCTCAAAGGCGCGATCAATGAGGCTCGCATCTATAACTCGGCGCTGGACAGCGCGGCGCTCGCCCAGCTCAAGCCCGGCGTCCTCAGCGCGCCCAAACCGCTCGGGTGTTGGACCTTTGATGATGGCAGCGTCAAGGATGTGATGGGCCATTACCCGGACGCCCAACTCATCGGCACGGCCAAAATCAAGGACGGCGCGCTGGTGCTCGACGGCCAAGGCTATGCCCTCATCTCCCGGCGCTTGAGTCCGAGTTACCGGCCGCCCACGGCGCAGGCGGGATTTTACACGCCGCCGCATCGTGTGGGTGAGATGTGGGATAGCTGGCTCGAATGGCACGAGGGGGTTTATTATATGTATCACATCGCCGGGCCCTTCAACCGCTGGGATGCCCATGAAATCGCCGTGTCGCCGGATGGGGTGCATTGGGACTATCAGGGAGTCGCCGTCAAACCGCGACCGCAAACCACGTGGGTGGGCACCGGCCATGTCTGGAAGTCCCCGGCCTTCGCCAGCAACGGCCTGTGGGTGCTCAACTACTCCGAATGCATGGCCGACAACAAACAGGACATCATGTTCGCCACCTCGCCGGACCTGGTCCATTGGACGAAAGTCGACGAGAGCTTGCGTTTTGTGCAAGACACCCGCTGGTATAAGGCGCTGGGCCGCTGGGATTGCATCGATGCAATCGCAGGTGACGACGGCTGGTTGTATGGCTATTTCACCGCCGACCCCGATCCGGCCAAGGTCAATTATCCGCATTGCGGGTTCGGCTTCGCCCGTAGCAAGGACGGCTTGCACTGGGAGGCCCAGCCGCCGGTGCCAGGCAACATGACCGGCGAATTCGGCGGCATCCAGAAAATCGGCGATAAATATTATATCACCGTGAGCGAGGGCCGTGTCGCCGTCGCGTCCAGCCCCAAAGGGCCGTTCGTCGGTCAGCTGAAAAACCCTAACATCTTTGGCGGGGATATCTATTTTCCGCGGTTTTTCCACACCGCCCCGGACGGGCCGTTGATGAACCATTTCTATACTGCCGGCCCGATCTATGCGGCACCGCTCAAGGCGATCAACATCGACGCGGAGGGGATTCTGCGCCTCGTCTGGTGGCCGGGCAATGACAAGCTCAAGGCGGCCAAGCTGCCCGCCACGTTGCGCGCCCGCCAAGGCGCCATCCAGTGGCTGGATGCCACCCTCGATGTCAACCAGACGCTCGTCATCGAAGGCAGCGCCCACGTGCCGGAGGCGACTCCAGCCGCCGGCGCGCTGCTTGGCCTGCTCATCGATCAGGGCAACGCGGCGGCGGAATGTGTCGCCTTCGAACGGACCCGCACGCTCTTTGGGGATGTGCAACTCGATGCCCAACCGCTGGCGCTGAGTGTGCGCCACACCGCCAATCGCGATTTGGATCTGGGTGCCCTGCAACACTTCCGCATCCTGCTCAACCGCGACTTGATGGAAGTCTATGTCAACGGGTACCTCACCATTCTGACCCGCGTCAAAAATACCGGCCGGCTCGGCCTGCTCACCGGCTCCGCCCCTGGCGCCATCGAGAACCTGCAGATCTGGCGCAGCGCCAATGCCAGCGAACGCCCGCAGGCGCCGCTGCCAAAACCTGCCAAGTCAAACTAACCAAACGCGGCATAAGCGGACAAGTTTCTAACAAAATGGTTGCGGCACTAGCTTGTGGTTACCGGGCGCACATCCGGGTTGGGGTGGTTGGAGTGGTTGGGTTGTGGTTGTGGGCCGCCGGGGCGTTGGTCGTCGTGGCCGCGCCGCCGTCGCCGCCGGACATGCACGTGTTCGACGCCCGCGCGTTGAAAAGCCTGGACCTGGGCCAGCCGCAAAAGGCCGCGGAAGTATGGGACACGATGCATGTGCTGGCGGCGCTGCAAGGCATCGTCAACCGGGATGCCCCGCGCTTCTATGTGTTATACTGTGCGGGCTTCGGCGTGGAGACCGATCAGTTCTGGCTCGACTGGTTGCGTGGTGAAGACGGCTGGTTGCGCCAGACCCAGGTCATTCCGCTCGCGTCCCTCGAGCAGGCCGTGGCCGCGTTTCGCACCCGCGTCAAAGGCCTGGTGGTGTATGACCCCGCCGTGCCGGCGACGGCGTGTTTGGCCTCCACCGCCGCGGGCTGCGACGACTTGCTGCCGGTGCGCTTCAGCAGCGATCCCGACTCGGTATACGCGTTGCTCGCCAACCGCTTGCGCATGCCTGTGCGGCTGTGGCTGGTCAATCCCGATGGCTCATCCAAGTTCACCGGCCGGGGCACCATTCCGGATTCCAGCGCGCCCTCATCGGGCAGCGCCAAAGTGGACGCCTACCGCTGGGGCCTGCGCCACTTCCTTGCCTCCGGCAAATGCGACGCGCGCTATGCGGCTTATTACATTGATGCCTATTGGCTGCAGCGTGCCGGCAACGGGCCGGCGGATCTGCACACGCTGACCAACCATGATTATTTCATTGCCCGGCGCGCCTTCTTTTTCGACCTCTCGCCGTGGGCCGACGAAGCACCCGTGGACGACCCGCAGCAACCCTTGGGCTCGGATAAACAAATGATGCTGCAGATCCTCGCCGCGCTGCATGAGCGCGCACCGCGCCAGATCATCAAGATTGGCGGGTTCCCGCCCTGGCCGTACAAATACACCACCCACGGCGGCGCCGGAAAACACGAAGGCGTGCCCACCGAGTGGGAGTTCGGCCGGCTCATCTCGCAGTTCAACGCCTATCATGAGGCCGATGCCGCCGGCCCGGGCTCCATCGCCAATGCGTCCTACGTCGCCCACTACCCGCTGCAGGCCCGCTACCCGCAACCGAATCCAAAACCCACACGCCACAATTGGCAGGCCGCCGGCTGGCTGCAGGCCGACGGCAAGGTGGCTGCCAAATTGTTTGTCGGCCATTATGTCGGCGATTACGATTCGCCCTCGTGGCTCTACAAGGCCGTGCCGGCATTTTTCAACGACCCGCAGCGCGGCCGCGTGCCGCTGGGCTGGGCCTTCAATCCCAATTCGGCCGACCGCGCGCCGCACGCGCTCGCCTATGCATACCGCCATGCCACCGCCAACGATTTTTTCATTTCCGGGGATTCCGGCGCCGGTTATCTCAATCCGCGCGGCCTGACGGTGCGTCCGGACTCGAAGCTGCCGTCCGGACTGGAGGATTGGGCAGCCTATTGTGAGGCCTATTTCCGCCGCTGGGACATGACCATCACCGGCTTCGTGCTCGACGGCGCGGCCGGCGCCTCCACCGAGCGGGAATACGCCGCCTATCGCAGCTTCAGTCCCGATGGCTGCGGCACGAGTTTCGAGCCGGCACCTCGCCTCATCAGCGGCATTCCAACTTGCCCCGAGCGCGACCTGCCGGATTCGGCCGAAGCGGCGGCGACGGTCATCGCTAACCTTGCCGGCGCCGTCACCACCGAGGCACGCTTCTTGTGGGGACGCAGCATCCTTAAATCGCCGGCTTGGTACGCCCAAGTCTCACAAATCCTGCGGGACAAATATCCGCAAGCGCCAGTGGTGGTGGTCGATCCCTACACCTTGTTCGGCTTGATCCGGCTCCACTACGCGCCACCGGTTCCCTAGCGACGCTGCGCCTCAGACGCAAGCGAGGCTGCGCCTCAGACGCAAGACGACAAGACCCAAGATGAAGAAATTCGATATCCAACAGCCAACACTCAATATTCAATTTCCAAAGTAAGAGGAGCTGGCGCGCGTTGTTCTTCATCCTGGTTAGGAAAACAGAAACCACAGATTACACAGATTGCACAGATAATGAATGAGTTATGAATTTTACAGCATTCATCATTTGGGTTGGTCTGAGACTTGATAGATTGTGGTCTTATTCTCCGTGTAATCCTCTTCAATCTGCGTAATCTGTGGTAAAAAACCGGTACTGCACCCCTTTCCATTGTCCTTTTTAGGTTCATTTGTCCATTGGCTGTCGGATATTCATGAATATTTCTGTGGTATCAGTGGACCCCAGTGCTTCAGTGGGAAAAATCGTCACGCACGATCCCACCCAATATCCTTTGCTTGAACGCGCCTTGAGGGAATTGAACTTGCTCGACTCCAGGGATCGGTTAGATGAACCACAGATTATACGGCTTGCACGGGCACAGCTTGCACGGGCATTTCTTCCCGCAGCGAACCGTTGTCTTTTTTGAAAGAGCGGCCTTGCAGTGCACGTCCTATCGGCACACCGTGCGCCGCGCGCCAATGCCACCACGCTTGCGGCCGGCGCGTCGGCGGCGGCTGCGCAGTTTCGCCCCTCAGTTTGCCGGAAAATCTGCATGCCCCTGATCCGATTCACAGCCCACCTCACGAGTACCATGACATCCAGAGAACGAGTCCTGCGGACCCTCGAATTCGACTACCCCGACCGGCTGCCGCGCCACACGTGGTGGTTGCCCATCGCCGCCATCGAGCACGGTGAGGCGGCCGTCAGCGAATTCAAACGGCGCTGGCCCGACGACCTTGGCACGCCCGGCGTGGCGATCCCCGCGCTGGCCGCGTTGCGCCAGGGCGACATGTATGCCGCAGGCACCTACGTGGATGAATGGGGGTGCAAGTTTCTCAACCTGCAAGCCGGCGTCATCGGCGAGGTGAAGACCCCCCAGCTCGACGACTGGTCGCGCCTCGATGCGCTGCGTCTGCCCGAGGAATGCCTGCAAGTGGACGTTGCCGCGGTGAATGCGGCCTGCCGCGCCACGGACAAGTTCCTGCTGTGCGATGCCTACCCGCGCCCGTTTGAACGCATCCAATTTTTGCGTGGCACCGAGAATGTGTACCTTGACCTGGCGGAGGACTCGCCCGCGCTGCGTGAATTGTTGCGCCGGGTGCACGACATCAATTGCCGTGAACTCGAAGTCTGGGCGCGCACCGATGTGGATGCCTTGGTGTTCATCGACGACTGGGGCTCGCAGCGCGGCATGTTGATCAGTCCCAGCCAGTGGCGCGAGTGGTTCATGCCACTCTACGCCGACTACATCCGCATCGCCCACGATGCCGGTAAAAAAATCTTCATGCACAGCGACGGCAACATCGAGGCAATCTATGAGGATTTGATCCGCTTGGGCTTGGACGCCATCAACTCGCAGTTGTTCGTCATGGACCTCCCACGGCTGGCGCGCCTCGCACAGGGCAAAATCACGTTTTGGGGGGAAATCGACCGCCAACACGCGCTGGTGGCCGCCGATGCGGCGGTGGCGCGGCAGGCCGTGCGCACCGTGGCCAAACATTTGTACGACCCGCGCGGCGGGCTCATCGCCCAGGTCGAGTTCGGGCCGGGAACCCGCCTCGCCAATATCGACGCCGTGTTCGACGAATGGACACGCGTGGGGCCACCACCCACCGCAGCCTGACCCTAACAACCCGATCCCAGCCATGTCCCCAACCTCCTCCCCCGACGCTTTCCCCCGCGGTTTTGCCAGTGATAATTTTGCGGGGGTCCATCCCCGCATCCTCGAGCGCATTGCCGCGGTCAACCACGGCCACGCCATGGCCTACGGCGACGATGCGGTGACCGCTCGCGCCCGGGCGGCCTTTGACCGGATGTTCGGACAACCGGTGGCCACCCACTTTGTCTTCAACGGCACGGCCGCCAATGTGCTCGCCCTGATGGCCTTCCAGAAACCGTATGGCGCTGTGCTTTGCTCGGACCTGGCTCACCTCTGGAATGACGAGAGCACCGCCCCGGAACGCACCTTGGGCATGCGCGTGATGCCCTTGCCAAGCGTGGATGGCAAAATCGAGCCGGCGGCCTTGGCCGCCGTGCTGGCGCGGAGTCATGGGGTCCACGGCGTGCTGCCCGTGGCCCTGACCCTCACCCAGCCCACCGAGGTCGGCACCCTCTACACCCTCGCTGAGTTGCGCACCCTCGTCGACCTGGCCCATGCCCACGGCGTGGGCGTCCATGTCGATGGTGCCCGTCTTGGCTGCGCGGTGGCGGCGCTGGGCATCGGCCCGCGGGAGATGTTGCTGGCCAGCGGCGTGGATTGTCTCAGCTTTGGCGGCACCAAGCACGGCCTGCTATGTGGCGAGGCGGTGGTGTTCCTGAAGCCCGGCTTGGCTGCGGACTTCCCCTTTTGGCAGAAACACGCCATGCAACTGGCGTCCAAGATGCGCTTCATTGCCGCCCAGTTCGAGGCCCTGCTCGAAGAGGATCTGTGGGTCGAAAATGGCCGCCGCGCCAATGCCATGGCCGCCAGTCTCCACCACGCCGTGAAGGACCTCGCCTTTGTGGAGGTCGCCTTTCCGGTGCAGGTCAACTCGGTGTTTGCCAGAATCCCGCTGCGCCTGCTCGAACCGCTCCAGCGCGAAACCTTCTTCTGGCCGTGGGACGAGGCCGCAGGCTTGGTGCGCTGGATGTGCGCCTTCGATACCGCCGCCGCCGACATCGCTCGGTTCGTCGCCACCCTGCACCGCTTGGCCCGCACCTGAGGCCGCCCTGCCCCCCGCTTGGCCCCCGCTTGGCCCCCGCTTGGCCCCCGCTTGGCCCCCGCTTGGCCCCCGCTTGGCCCCCGCTTGGCCCCCGCTTGGCCCCCGCTTGGCCCCCGCTTGGCCCCCGCTTGGCCCCC
>CAIZNN010000217.1 GCA_903934285.1 Akkermansiaceae bacterium
GCAGGCGAACGAGGACGCGCTGAAATACGGCACCCGCCTGCTGAGTTGCTACCGGACCACCAGCGGCGCCCGCCTCTACATCATCACCGAGGCTTCAAGGGACATCACAACCTTGTTACTGCCCGAGGAATACTGACCTGTACAATCCGCATGCCATTGTCGGGCCGTCAGATCTAACGGTGCGCCTATCAAATGCGGATGGTGCATGAAAGGGCCGGCCATATTGCCATACCTTGAGTGGGGGGTGTGAGCCCACACGATTGATTACGCGGCACCCAAGAGGGTGTCTTTTTTTGCGTCCATGTGTCTGGTTTTCCGGTCCGTTCAATCCGCATGCCAATCGGTAAGGCCGATGAAATATGGTGAAAATTATGGTGCGCACTGGCGTGCGGATGGTGCGCGACAAACGACGCGGATGGCTGGCAGGAAGAAGGATGTCGGAACGCACAACCCTCCGGCATTTCCAAGCCACCATGAACTGCGGACAAGTTGTTGCATCACCTCGCCACGGTGTTGGGCCTCTGCCGCCGCGCCGCCGAAATCGAGTGCCTGGGTGCGTTCTCGAAGAACAAGGCGCAGGCGAAACGCACAGCCACCGCTGCCAGTGCCCTACGCTTTCTCTGGGATTACCTCGGATGGACCGGTTCCAAGCGCCCCGTCGCCCTGGGTCTGGTCGGCCCCCTGCACGCGGAATTCTCAACCTATCGCAGGATCGCCGACCGGATGTGCCGCCGCTTCGATTCCCGCTTCCCCTACGCCAATCTCTAACCCTAACGGAAAACCAAAGCCATGTGTGTGATCCTTGTATGCCCAGATGATGTGAGGCCCGATAGAGCCACCATTCATGCCTGCCACCGTGCCAATCCCCATGGAGCCGGGGTGGCGTGGCGCGAAGACGGCGAGGTGCGCTGGATGAAGGGGCTCGAACCGGATGAACTCGAAACCCTGATCGCCGGCCTGCCGGGCGAGATCGTGATCCATTTCCGCATCGCCAGCGTGGGGGAGGTGACGCCGCGGCTGTGCCACCCGTTTCCCGTGACCGTCTGCGCCACCACGCGCCTGTCCGGCCACGCCCGCGCCGTCCTCTTCCACAACGGGACGTGGAGCCAGTGGCGCGAAACCCTGCGCCGGATGCCCCGCCACCGCAGGCCCGACGGACTCCTATCCGACACCCGTGTCGCCGCCTCGCTGGTTGACCTGTGCGGCACCGACGTGCTCGACCGCCTCCCCGGCCGCTGGGTGTTTTTTGATCGGGACTTCACCGAACTCTACGGCGACTGGCGCGAGTGGGGCGGCATGAGGGCGAGCAACCTCTACTTCCTGCCGGTGCAACCTGACAGGCCGTCCCGCTCACCACAGCCCCTTTTCAAGCTCTCCGCCACTTGCGGCTACCCGGACA
This sequence comes from Akkermansiaceae bacterium, assembly GCA_903934285.1. Classification (GTDB taxonomy): domain Bacteria; phylum Verrucomicrobiota; class Verrucomicrobiia; order Verrucomicrobiales; family Akkermansiaceae; genus Luteolibacter. Next base: position 1,400 of record CAIZNN010000217.1, read on the forward strand.
CCCGGAAGCGCCGCAAGTGACCCCACAAACGAAACCATGAAGCAACAAACGACATATATGAAACGCACCTACAAACTGATCGCCAGTCGCGGCAACGAGATTGTCTTTGATGACCGCATCCAAGCCGACACCCCGCGCAACGCCCGCAAC
>CAIZNN010000218.1 GCA_903934285.1 Akkermansiaceae bacterium
CCTGAAGCTGCTGCAACCTCCACCGGAACCCGTCACAAACCCTAAGAAACCGGCGATGTAGCCACCGCCACGAAATTAGAAAACGGCTGGAAGCCCGGTGAAATAAGGAAAAATGCAGCGTTCAAGCCAAGAATGCCCGCCTTGAAGATACCGCCAGACGCCAATAGAGTACAGGTGAACTCCGGCCGCCCCAGTTGAGTTCTGCCTGCCAGTGGCCGGGTTTCCGGGCTATATCGTCTGGAGGCGAAGGGGTGAATCGGGTCGGAGGGGCAGCCCCCATGAGAACCAAAATCATAGTTGCGCTGTTTGTGGTCATCGGGCTGGCAATCGGCATCCGTCTGGGGCTGGACCAAGCGCGGTTGCCGGTGGCGGCAGTCACGGCGGGCCCGGATTATGACAGCTATGTGTATGGCCGCGGCGAGGAGGCCAAGATCATTGATGTGGGCACCCAGCCGCTCGGCACGCCCGCCACCTTCATCACCGAATGCCTGCTCCACGACCGCATCTTGCAGCAACAACTGGCGGCCACAGGCTGGCAACTGCGCGAGCACGGGTACCGCAGCGGTTATGATATGCTCCCGTATTTGGACGGCCGGCTCGACGTGATGGTCCAGGGCGACATCCCGGCGTTGATCGCCATCCAACAACACCGGGTCGAAATCGTCGCCGTCTGCAGCTTGGGGTACAATGCGATCATTGCCAGCCATACCCTCATCCCGTCCGAACTCAAGGGGCTGCGGGTCGGCTATCCCGTCGGCACCGCCTCCCACTTCGCCCTCGAACGCACGCTGGCGTCCGCCGGGCTGGCGATGCAGGACATTGTGTCGGTGCCGATGTCGCCGCAGGCTATGCAAGCCGCCCTGCGGCGCCGTCAGGTCGAGGCGGTCGCAGTGTGGGAGCCGGTCATTTCGACGATTCTGAGCAACGTCGAGGGCAGCGCCATCATTTCCAAATCCGACACATATACTTTCGTTACCGTCGACCAGGAGTTTGCCAGCCACCATCCCGCGGCGCTCCATCCGGTGCTGGCGGCCATTTTGCGCGCCGCGCGCTGGGGCAGGCAGGATGAGGAGAACCTGCGCACCAATCTGCGCTGGGATCGCGAGGCGACCCTGCGCTTCGCGGGGGCTTCAGATGTGGAACCCACCGCGCGCTGGATCCGGCGCCTGCGCGACGACACCATCGACAACCCGAGCTTTCCGATGTTGCCGCTGGAGGTGCGTACGCCGGGCAGTTTTCAGCACCAGCAATTTGAATTCTTGAAAACGATTGGCAGGCTTCCGGCGCAGGCCGAGTGGCGGCAGGCCAGCGAGCGGGTCAACATCCGCTGTCTCCCTGATATCATTGAGCAGGGGCGCGTCTGGCAGATCGATCGTTTTGATTATGCCCCTAACAAGCTGTATCCGGACAAGGAGCGTGCGCAATGAAATGGCAACATGGTCCGGCGCGTTTCAGCCAGCGGATTCTGCTGGGTTTCAGCATCCTCATCTTGTTGTTCCTCGGCGGCATGGTAGCCGTGGAGTTGGTGGGCATCCCCGGCACCGCCAACAAGGGCAGCTTCGAGCGGTATCGCAGCCGGATTCTCAGTGACATGGAGTTGGTGTCGGGACTGCTGGCCCAACGCATGACGAGTTGGCAACGGGAGCGCCGGGTCGATATCGACGGCTTGGCATCGTCGCCCCTTTTCCGCCAGGCGCTTGCCGCTGAGACCGTCGCGACCGCCGCATCCGCCGCCACGCCGGTGCGGGAACTTGCCGCGTTTCGCGCCAGCCATCCCGATATCGACGCGGTGGCACTGCTGGATGCGACTGACGCCACGGTATGGGCGGCGGCCGGCGGCTTTATCGCGGCGGCCAGCGCCCGCGACCTCGGCATTGACGGCGAGGGGTTTGCCAAGCTGGTGCTGCCGGGCTATCAGGAAGCAGTGGCTCTCAGCCAGGCGGCGGACCGCAAGCCGCGGCTGCGAATCATTCGGCAGGTGTTTTCCGCCACCATGCCGGACCAGGTGGTTGCCGTGTTGGTGGCGGAATGTGACATCGAACGCGCCTTGCACTTGCGCATCTGGTCGGCCAGCAATTTGCTCGCGCGCGATTGGCAATGTGTGATGGCGGGCAAGAGCGGGGAGATTGTGACGCAGTTCCGCGAAACCCGCCCGGAAGAGGCGCCGGCGGGCGGAGCGGGAGTTGATCTAACCAAATTCACGCCGGTCCATCTGGCCCTTTCCGGGATCGAAGGCCCCTACGACGGGCCGGATCAGCGTGGCCGGCCGGTGTTGGCCTTCTATCGGCAGATTCGCTTCGACCAAGGCATTGCCTTGGCGTTGGTGCTCCAGATGGATCGCGCGCTGGCGCTTCATCCCGCCGCGCAAGAACTGTGGCATCGCTGCATCCTCTGGCTGTGCCTGTTGGTGGCGGGGATCGGGTTGTGCCTGTTCCTCTCCCACCAGCTCTCGCGCCCGATCAACGAATTGGTGGCGGTGGCCCGCCGCATCGAAGCTGGCGATCTCACCGGCCGGGTGGCCACTCCCGACGCCTCCGAAATCGGCCGGTTTGCCGCGGTGTTCAACGGCATGGTGGCACGGTTGCAAACCTCCCATCAGGATCTCGAACAGCAGGTGCTGGCCCGGACCCGCGATTTGCACAGGCTGATGGCCCGCCAGGAGGCGATTCTAACAGCCGCGCCGGACATCATCGTCGAGGTTGACTCGAACCGGGTGTACACGTGGTCGAACCGTGCGGGTTTTGAGTTTTTCGGGGACGGTCTGATCGGGCAACCTGTCGCCGCCTATGTTGTCGGCGAGCCGATCACCTCGCCGCTGTTTCAGCAGGCCCCGGAAGCCGCGAAAAAGGCCCGCTATGTCGAGAGTTGGCAGCGGCGCCAAGACGGCGAATTCCGCTTGTTGGCATGGTGGAGCAGTGAGTTGAAAGACGACCAGGGCCGGGTGAGCAGCGTGATCTCAACGGCGCGCGATATCACGGAACGGATGCAAGCCGAGGAGGCCCTCAAGCAGGAGTACGAGGAACTGGAACGCTTCAATCGCGTGACCCTCAACCGCGAATTGCGCATGATCGAATTGAAAAAGGAAATCAATGCCCTGTTGCGTGCGGCCGGGCACGAGGAAAAATATCGCATTGTCAGCGACGAGGCGTAGCGCTTGGCGCGCCGGTGGCGGCAGCCCTCACCCTGGAGCGGAAAATGCGATCCACGGATCGGCTGTGAGTGTGAAACCTGCGGCAGGGTCGGCGACATCGGGAAATAGCCGCCACAAGCTTCACCTCACAGTTCCTGATATGGGTGGAAAATGCTTTGGCACATTTGCGCTTGAATGGTAATGCGGGACGAAGATGACCACGGATGAAGACTGAGAAGACTGATGCCACTGATTGAAGATTTCTTCCGTGCCCAGTGGCATCAGTGGTTTCAGTGGCCTCAGTGGTTTCTTGCACCCGATCCACCCCACCAAGTCAAACGCTTCAGAATTGGCCGCGCCACTTTTTCCTGTAAAAGTTTTCATGATGGATTCGGAGGTTGATTTCAAGCGGCTGTTTGGCGTGGTTTTTTGGTGTTAGATAAGCGGTTGTGCGGAGTGAGAGTGAGCTAGGCTTTGCCGGTTGGCCATTCTTCGGAAGTTTCCATCAGGATGGCCGAGACGAGGCGCAGGACTGAGTTTTCGTTCGAGAACAGACCGATCACATGCGTGACGGGCGGACAGTTCTGGACCTGCGATTGCACCGCCCCCTACCCGGCATTCATGGACCGTCGGAGCTTGTCCGGCGTCCAGGCCCCGGCCCTCGACACGCATCGGGATTCCTGATCTTCGTCCACTCTGTGCTAAAAGTCCCGGAAATCGAGATGAAAGCTTGCCAAAACATCCAAAGCGGATATTCTAGCGCTCTTCTTTATGGGACTGAGTCAACAAAACCTGGCGGAAGCCCTGCGACTCCTCGGAAACCTGCTCGCCACCCGGAAGGGTGACGGATTCTGGCTGGTCGTCTGTGGAGGCTCCGCCTTGCTGGCCCAGCAGATCATCTCCCGATCCACCCACGATGTCGATATTCTTGCCAGGCGGGACTGGCATGGGGGAGTGGATGTGGCATTTCCGATGCCTGAAGCACTCAAGGAGGCTGCTTTGCAAGTGGCGGAGGAGTTGCGCCTTGGGCAAAACTGGCTCAATAGCGCGGCTTCGATGCATTTTCCCGACCTGCACCTGTTGCCTGCCTCATTCTGGCAGGAGCTGGAAACCCGCGATTACGGACACCATTTGAGAATCAGTTTTGTGACCCGGTCAGGCCAGGTTCAACTCAAGATCTATGCCGCGCTCAACCGGGCGGAAGCCCGGGATTTTGAAGACCTCCGGGCCCTGGCACCCAATGGCCGCGAGACTGAAGACGGACAGCGTTGGCTCATCGCCTCCTTCCCAGGCCTGACGCACCTCGACCGCCTTCCGAACCTGCTCACCTACCTTGGCCATGACGACCTCATTACACGATTCGCGGGATAGGCTACTCGGCCAGTTGCTGGATTTTCTTTGGCGTCAGTGGACCTCGCTGGGCGTTCCGGGAAACCGTGCCTCCGAGGGCGATTGGATCATCGATCCCGAATCCCTCGTGCTGATTACCACCGAGCTTGGGCGCCACGACGCCCGGCTGCTAGATCTCGCAATCGACTGGCTCCATTCCTACGGGCGCGGAATCAATTTGCAGCGCCTGCGTCGCCTCCAGGGCCAATGGCCGAACTCCGCTGAACGGGTCCTGGGCGGGATCGCCGAAATTCTCGCCGAGCAGTCCGTGCTGCGGAAATGGCGGTCGTTGGGCGAAACCCATCCTTTCCCCGACCCACCCGAGCCGTTGTTTGTTTCCCACGCAGGTGCCCCGCCGCCTGTGTTCGGGGATCCTGACCCACGCTTTGAAAAATTCGGCCTGCTGCGGACTCGCTGGGAACCGCGGGTCGTGTGCCAACTCCCCCGTGCCGACCGCCCCGGCAATCTGCTCTGCACTCTGCGTGCGTTGTTCGGAGTGAATGCGCGGGCCGAGATTATGGCCTGGCTGCTCACGCACGAATCCGGACACCCGGCGGCGATTGCTATGGATACCGGCTATTTTTCGAAATCCATCCAAGTGACCCTCAACGAGATGGAACAATCGTGTCATGTCCGTTCCGAAAGGGATGGCAGGGAGAAGAAATTCCGTCTCAACCGCCAGGACTGGCGCTTTCTGATCAGCTGGCCGGAATCCCGCGGTTTCCCCCGCTGGATCAACTGGCCTCCTGTCTTTTATTTCGCTTTCCGAACTTTGCAGTTGCTTGGCAAGGCCGACACTGCCGGCACTTCCGAACACCTCCAGGCAATCCAGCAACGCGGATTCCTCGATGAGATCGCCCCAGCCCTCCGTGACTCCGGCCTCCGCCATGCCATGACCGCAAACCGCGATCTCACCGGCAGCCAGCTCACCGATGCCATTCTGCGGGATGTCGGGAAATTGGGTCGATTGCTCGAGTCTGATTTTGCAAACAGTTAGCCGCAATTACCGGCAAGCGGCTGCTTGGCGTGGTTTTCTGGTGTTAGATAAGCGGTTTGGCGGAGTGAGAGTGAGCTAGGCTTTGGTCGGGCAACGCGTTAGGTGGCCGATGGCTCGTGCGGCAGACTCTGGTGAAAGCTGCGGCGGTATGCGCTGGGATTGATGCCGTGCCTGCGCCGGAAAAACCGGGCCAGATAGTTGCCGCTTGAGAGGCCGGTGGCGGCCGCGATTTCCTTGGTGCTCAGTTTGGTCGTACGCAGCAATTCGCGCATTTTGGCATCGCGCAGCATGGCTATTTCCTCATTGATGGAGCGGCCCATGTGTTTGAAAAACGCTTTGCGCAAGCCGCGCTCGCTGATTTTCGCGTGAGTGGCCACGGCTGCCGCGGTGAGCTGCGGATCGAAGAGATGACTGATGATATATTGCGACGCCATGGCCACGCGGACGTTGCTGATGGCCATGATGTTGGTGCTCAGGCGCGTGACGATGCCGGAGCCTGCGGGCACCAGGCGGTGGGTGGCGGTGCAGTGGCCCCGCATGATCTCATCCAGCAACGCCGCCCCTTGGTAGGCCAGTTCCGCCAGATCGAAGCGGACACTGGAAAGCGGCACCCGACACGCCTCGCAGATCAGTTCATCGTTATCCACACCCAACACGGCCACCTGCTCCGGAACCAAGAACCCGAGTTCCTCGCAGAGACTGATGATATCGACGCCCACGCAGTCGTTATAGGCAAAAACGGCAAGCGGTTTGGGCACATCACGGAGCAGTTCGCTGGCAATGGCCAGGCGCTTCGGCCAGTCGATGTAAGCGGCTTTGGCATCCCCGACCAGCGGTGGCAGTTGCACCGGCAAATGCCCCTCCCGCGCCAGGCGTGCGGTGAACCCGTGCATCCGCTGGTGGTTGAGGGCGTCGTCAGCCAGCGGCGCGACGGCAAAGCTCCGGAAGCGCCGCTGCAGGAAATATTCGGCCGCCGCCACGCCGAAAGCCGCGTAGTCGGTATCAATCCGAGCCGCCTTGACCCGCTGGTTGAGGCTGCTGAGTTCGACGGTGGGCAGATGCAGCGAGTTGACCCGGTCGGCCAGTTCGTCGGAGCCGCCGCAATGCGAGATGATTCCGTCGCCGGACCATTTGTCCGGCACTTTGCCCGTGAAAGCCATGACGGTGTTGATGTGCCAGCCGTGTTCGCGAGCGTAGCGGGCGATGCCACGCAGGAAGCCGTGGTGAGTCGTGCTCAGGATGACCAGGATGTTTCGTTTCATCGCCGCGCCGGATCATCCGCCCGGCAAGCAGACGCTGCAATCACCGAATTTTCAGGCCCGGAGCCGTCACATGGGGGCTGGCCACGGCGTTAGGTTCCGATTATGAACCAGATTATGGCGAAAGATGAACCATTAAACACATTGCTGGCGGCGGAAGTCCATGTCAAAAAAGCCTGGTCATCAGCTTGTCCGCATTGCTGCTGGCAAAGCAGGAAGCATCGGAAACCCACAACCCGCAACCCGAAACCATGAATACCCCGCATTACAAAATCCCCTGTCTCAAGTCCGTCGCATGGCTATGTGCCATGGTCCTTTGGCCAGCTACTGTGACCACCGGCTCGGCTGCCGGAAGCGTCAGTGCGTCAACCAGCAACAGCGCCAGTCATATCGTGTTTGCCAACCCCGGGACCTTGGTGGGTGGCGCGGTGTTCGGCAATGCCGGCACTTACGACGGCATCCCATTCAGCTTGTGGCCGGTGCCCTACACCACGGCCAAAGCGCTGGGTTCGGGAGTGAGTGCGGTCGCCACCGCCTTCAACGCCAGCACCCCGCTTGGCGGTGACGGGCAGTATGCCACGGTTGTGTATTCTTCGATTGGTGTTGGCGGGTCATTGACCGTCAGCGGGCTCGACAGCGCCAAGCGGTATCTTTTCCAGATCGGCTTTTGTGACAAGCGTGTCGGCAGTTACCCCTACAATGTCTCCGCGACTGTGACACTCAGTGATGACACCACAGCTCCGACGCCGCTGGCCTTTGGCGCAACCACCACCGCCGACGACTATGCCTTGCTCACCGCCACCGTGGCGGGTACCACCAGCCTCAAGTTGACTCTGCCGCAGGCGGCCAACCTGGTGGGTCCCATCATTGGCGGGTTCGCGGTGCACGTGTTGCCACCATTGGCGCCGACGGGCTTGGCGGCGACAGCGGCCAACCAGACTGTCGCACTGGCCTGGACGGCCTCGCCGGGCGCGACGGGCTACAACGTGAAACGCTCCACCACCAGCGGCTCGGGTTACACCACGGTCGGCTCGCCCACCGGAACGTCCTATAACGACACCGGCCTGACAAACGGCACGCCATACTACTATGTGGTGTCGGCGACCAATGGCGCGGGCGAGGGCGCGGATTCCATTGAGGCCTCGGCGACGCCCGCACCGGTAATGGCCGACCAGACCATCACCTTCACGTTGGGAGCCAGCGTGAGCAAGTTGACGACGGACGCGCCATTTGCGGACACCGCGACGGCGAGTTCGGGCTTGGCGGTCACCTATGCCAGCGACGACACGAATGTGGCGACGGTGAATGCCAACACCGGCGAGGTGATTATTGTTAGTTCGGGCACGGCCCACATTCTGGCCGACCAGGCGGGCAACGGTTCGTTCCATCCCGCGCCGCAAGCCTCGCAGGAACTCATCGTGGACAAGTCCGATCAGACCATCACCTTCGCCCTTGGGGAGGCCGTGATCAAACACCGGAGTGAGGGCCCGTTCGCGGACACGGCGGCGGCAAGTTCCGGCCTGGCGGTGAGTTATGCCAGCGACAACACCAGCGTGGCGACCGTGGATGCCAACACTGGCGCGGTGGCCCTCGTGGGCCCGGGCACGGCTCATATCCTGGTCGATCAAGCGGGCAACGCTACCTACAACGCCGCCCCGCAAGTGTCGCAGACCCTGACGGTTGGCAACGTCGGTGTGGCCACCTCGTACAGCGCCAGTCACATCGTGTTTGCCAACCCCCAGGCCCTGATGGGTGCCGCGGTGTTCGGCAATGCCGGCACTTACGACGGCATTCCCTTCAGCTTGTGGGCGGCACCCTACACCACGGCCAAAACGCTGGGTGCGGAGGTGAGCGTGGTGGCGAGTCCCTCCTGGAACAGCATCACCGGGGGGCTGGGAGGCGACGGCCAGTATGCCACGGTTGCCTATCCTTCAACCAATGCCGCCGGGTCCTTGACCTTCAGCGGACTGGACAGCGACAAACAATATCTTTTCCAGATCGGGTTCAGCGACAAGCGGGTGGGGGCGGCGGGCTGCCCCTACAGTGTCCTGGCGACTCTAACACTCAGTGATGACACCACGGCTTTGATGCCGCTTTCTATCGGTGCTGCCACCACCAGCGACGATTATGCGTTGCTCACGGTGACCGTGTCGGGTACCACCAGCCTCAAGTTGGATCTGCCGACGGCGGCCAACGGGGTGGGTCCCATCATTGGCGGCTTTGCCGTGCACGCATCCCCCCCGCCACCGACGGAGCTGGCGGCGACACCGGCCAACCAGACTATCGCACTGACGTGGACGGCCTCGCCGGGCGCGACGGGCTACAACGTGAAACGCTCCACCACCAGCGGTTCGGGTTACTCCACGATCGGCACGCCCACCGGAGCCTCCTATAACGACACCGGCCTGACAAACGGCACGCCGTACTACTATGTGGTGTCGGCGACCAATGGCACGGGCGAGAGTGTGAATTCCGCCGAACTCGTCGCGACGCCCGCACCGGTAATGGCTTACCAGACCATCACCTTCACGTTGGGAGCCAGCGTGAGCAAGTTGGCGACGGACGCGCCGTTTGCCGACAGCGCGACGGCGAGTTCGGGCTTGGCGGTTACCTATACCAGCGACGACACGAATGTGGCGACGGTGGATGCCAACACCGGTGTGGTGACTATTGTTAGTTCGGGCACGGTCCACATTCTGGCCGACCAGGCGGGCAACGGTTCGTTCCATGCCGCGCCGCAAGCGTCGCAGGAACTCATCGTCGACAAGGTCGATCAGTCCATCGCCTTCGCCCTTGGGGTGGCCGTGATCAAGCACTGGAATGAGGGCTCGTTTGCGGACACGGCGGCGGCAAGTTCCGGCCTGGCGGTGAGTTATGCCAGCGACAACAGCAGCGTGGCGACCGTGGATGCCAACACTGGCGCGGTTGTCCTCATTGGCGCGGGCACGGCACATATCCTGGTCGACCAGGCGGGTAACGGTATCTACAACGCGGCACCGCAAGTGTCGCAGACCCTGACCGTTGGCAACGTCGGTGCGGCGTCATCAAACAGCGCCAACCACATCGTGTTTGATAACTCCCAAACCCTGGTGGGTGCCGCGGTGTTCGGCAATGTCGGCACCTATGACGGCATTCCATTCAGCCTGTGGGCGGCTCCCTTCTCCACTACCAAAGCGCTCGGTTCGGGCGTGAGTGTGGTCGCCAGCCCCTCTTGGAACAGCATCGACGAGCTGCTCGGGGGCGACGGGCAGTATGCCGCGGTTGCGTATGCAGCAGCAACTAATTCTGCCGGGTCGTTAACCGTCGGCGGACTCGACAGCGCCAAACAGTATCTTTTCCAGATCGGTTTCTGTGACACGCGAACCAACTACCCCTACAATGTCTTGGCGACTCTGACGCTCAGCGATAACACCACGGCCTCGACGCCGCTGGCATTTGGCGCAAGCCCCACCAGCGACGACTATGCGTTGCTCACGGTGACCGTGTCGGGCACCACCAGCCTCAAGTTGGATCTGCCGATGGCAACCAACGGTGTGGGCCCCATCATTGGCGGCTTTGCCGTCCACCAGTTCCCGTCTGCCGCAGGCAGTTACGCCGCATGGGCGGCCAGCCATGCGGAAAACCAGGCGGCGGACCTGGACTCCGACAACGATGGCGTGGCCAACGGCGTGGAATTCTTCATGGGTGAAGCCGACGGCTTTACCGCGACTCCGGTGGTGGTCAACACCGCGGGTACCCTGATCTGGACCTGGCCGCGAGATCCCGCTGCCGCCGCATCCTTCATGTTCCAAGTCTCCGATAACCTCTCCGCCTGGACGGACATCGCGCCACCCGATTCGCGCATCGATACCACCAACCCGAATCAAGTCACCTTGACGCTGCCACGCGATGCGACGAGCAAATTCTTCCGGTTGGCAGTCGTGCCCACGCCTTGACGTCGGGCGGGAACCCACAGTATTGAGAAGCCATGTATTTCGGAATTCATTCATTGTTGTTTAAGGAGACGTTTGTCGACGCGGACTTGCCGGTGCTCGACCATTGCAAAGCGATGGGATTCGACGCGGTGGAAATCATCCCCTTCGAGCCTGCGCGTTTTCCGGCGGCGAAGGTGAGACGGGCGGCTGACGACCTCGGCCTCATCATCAATACCGGCTATGGCATGCCGCCGGAATGCAACACCATCAGCCCCGATCCGGCAGTCCGCAAGGCGGGCGTGGAACTCTCCAGACAACTCATCGATCTATCCGCCGAGGCCGGCGCGCGTGTCTTCGGCGGCGTGATCTATTGCGGCTGGGGCTATCTCACCGGTGCCATGCGCAGCAGCGACGAGTGGAAGTGGGGTGTGGAAGCGACCCGCAGCATCGCTCAATACGCCCAACGCAATGCCCCCGGGTTAATCATGGGCATCGAAACGCTCAACCGCTTCGAATCCCACTTCCTCAACACCGTGGATGATGCTCTCCGGTTCATCGCCGAGGTGGACATGCCGAATGTGAAAATCCACGCCGACACATTCCATCTGATCCGCGAGGAAAACGACATGGTTGCCGCGCTCGAACGCTGCGGCCCGGAGTTGGCATATTTCCACGCCTGTGAAAACCAGCGCGGCACCCCGGGAACGGGCATGGTGCCCTGGCTCGAAATATTCCAGGTGCTCAAGCGCATCAACTACCAGGGGTGCATGACTATCGAATCCTTCGATCCAGACATGCCCAAGATCGCGAAGCTGTGTTGTATCTGGAGGAAGCTAGCGGATAGCCCGGACGCGCTTGCGACGGAAGGTCTGAAATACCTCAAGGGGGTTTATAGCGAGGTGTTCCGCGACTGAGTTCATCCGCGCGCCCGCCCTTGACACCATGAATCGATCCGAGGTCAACAAGCTTATCCGTGAAGCCAAGGCGATGTTCCGCGAACATCGCATCACCCTGCCACCATTCGGCTATTGGACGCCGCAACATTGGGAGACTATGGGTTCGGAAGCCGATGAAATCCGCGAGTGCAGCCTGGGGTGGGACCTTACCGATTTCGGCAGCGGCGATTTCCACAAGGTCGGCCTGTTGCTTTTCACGCTGCGCAACGGGTCCTGCGCGAACCAGTCCGCCAAGCGCTACGCGGAAAAAATCATGATTGTCGAACCGCAGCAGGTGACGCCATGGCATTACCATGAAGCCAAGATGGAGGACATCATCAATCGGGGCGGAGGCAACCTCTGCATCCAGGCGCAAGCCATCGATGCGGACAACCGCTTGGCTGCCGGGGATGTCACCGTGTCCCTTGACGGCGTGCAACGCAGCGTCCCGGCTGGCACCATCCTGGTCTTGCAGCCCGGCGAGAGCATCACCGTCACCCGCCGCCTCGCCCACCAATTCTGGGGTGAGCCGGCTACCGGCAAGGTGCTCGTCGGCGAGGTGTCCGATGTCAACGACGACCACTCCGACAATTATTTCTTGGCTGCGGCGGGACGATTTCCGGCACTCGTTGGGGATGCGCCGCCGCTGCACCTGCTCTGCACCGAATATCCGGTGGCCAAGGCGGCGGGTAAGCATGGACCCGGCAAACCGGTCACCTGTGATATGTAATATGTGATATGATTCGTTTCCGGCAGCATCCACACCAACCAACCACACCCCAACAAATGCGCGATGTGCCCTGGCATTCAAGCCATGCCCCGCAGCAGTTCATCGCCGGGAAAGAGGTGAGTCATGACTAGCAACGAACGGCTGGCTGCCGCGCTGGCGCATCGGGAGCCTGACCGCGTGCCGTTTGATCTGGGCGGAGCGCTGGTCACCGGCATCAACGTCAATTTGTTGCGCCGGTTGCAAGAGCATCTAGGCCTGCCCGGCGACGCCTGCGTGTTGGATCGGGTGACCCAGCTCGGGACGGTGGATGATGCCCTGCGGGACCGGCTGCGGGTGGATGTGGAAAGCGCTTGCCCCGGCCCGCCGGCACAGCCCGGAGCCGCCAAAGACCTCGGCCTCGTCGACGGCCATTATCGCCTGATCGACGAATTTGGCATGGGTTGGCAGATGCCCGGGCAAGGCGGCCACTATTACGATCTGTACCACAGTCCCCTGGCAGATGCCGAGACAGCCAAGGATATTGCAACGCATCCCTGGCCCGATCCGCTCGATCCGGCCCGCTTCGCCGGAATGCGCCAGCGCGCTGACCGCATCGTCTTGGAACAACGCCGCGGCTTGGTCGCCGAACGCATGCATTCCGGCATGTGGGAACACGCCATGTGGATGATTGGTTATGAGAAGTTCTTCACTGCCATGGCCCTCAATCCGCAGCTGGTTCATGCCGTGATGAGCAAGGAACTGGAAATCAAAATGGCATATTGGGGCCGCGTGCTCGACTTGTTGGTTGGTCACACGGTGGTCATCTCGGAAGCCGACGACCTTGGCGGGCAAAATGGGCCCCTGGTGTCGTTGGATATGTACAAACGGCTGATCTGGCCTTATCACAAACGCCTCTTCGAGTTTGTGAAGAGCCGCGCCAAGGGCAACACCAAGGTGTATATCTTCTTCCATAACGACGGCGCGATCTATGATACCTTGCCGCTCTTGGTCGAGGCTGGCGTGGACATCATCAACCCGTGGCAGGTCAACTGCAAGGGCATGGATGACACCAAGCGCTTCAAGCGGGAATGGGGCAGGGACTTGACCGTTTGGGGCGGCACTTGCGACACCCAACGGGTCCTGCCGTTTGGCACGCCCCAGGAAGTGCGCGACGAAACCCGCCGCCGAATCGACGATTTGGCGCCGGGCGGCGGATTTGTCTTTGCGCCGATTCACATCCTTCAGGCTGGAATTCCAGTGGAGAATGTGATGGCGTGGTGGGAGACGCTGCAAGAATACGGTGCCTGCGATGCCACCACCAACCACCCCGCCACCAACTCGCAAATGACCGAAGCCGATCCTGCCGGGGGGCATTCCGAAGCCCCGTTAATTCCGTTAGATACCACGACCCTGACATGAGATTGATTGAATCAAAACCAATTGCGCCATGGATTGCGCTGGCCGCCGCAGCCCTGCTGGGCATCGGCGCGGCGGGTGGCGGCGAGTTGTATGCCTATTACACCCGGCTCGCCTATGCCGACGCCTCCGAGGTGGCCCTGCCCGGCAGATTCCTGACCGGGAAATATGCCGACGTGGTGGTGCAATTGCCCGCCGGGCGCCTGGCATTCAGCCGCGAGCACAGCTATCTGCCCTATTGGGAGGTGGCCGGGTCGCAATGGCTGGTGCCGCAAATCGTCCCGCGAAACGGCGACGGTCCATCCGCCAGACCCGACAACATCAACCGCTGCTCGTATGTGCGAATCATCGAAAACACCAGCAACGCCGTGGTGGTTCACTGGCGCTACGCGCCGGACCTGACGACTAATCATTTCACCGATTTCAAGGGGTCCTATGACGGGTCGCTGGCCAAATACTATCTGGATTACGTCGACGAGTACTTCACGATCCATGCCGATGGCTCGGTTGTGCGCACGGTCCGCAAAGGCCAGGCGAAGGTGGATGTGTATAACAGCCAGTCTAACGTAACCCGCCAGACCTTCACCCTGACGTCTGGCGGGATCGCCGGCGTGACCACGCAGCCGGCAGTTCCACAGGACGTTCCCTCAGTGGCCGTCGCCGGCGCGCCGATCAAAACGCCGGTGACGGATTCCCCGGCGCTGTGGTGGAAATTCGATGATGGCTTGGCCGCGCTGCCGGTGGCGGGGAAATATGCCGCACTGGAGAGTGTGAACCAGGTTGCCTGCACGATTGCCGGCACCGCGGCGATCTGGACGGAGGGCGTTTCGGGTGCCTGCCTGGCCTTTGACGGATTCACCTCCGCAGTGACCCTGCCGGCCGCCAACGCCCCGGACGTCAGTGGCGGGTTGACCGTGGAAGCGTGGGTCGCGCCGCAGGAATATTCATGGAATTCCGCCGCCATCGCCGACCATAGCGCCGGCGATCAAGCCGGGTACTCGCTGCACATCGACCATCTGGGCCATGTCGTGTTGCGGGTGAAGACGGCGGCCGGTTGGCTCTCATGCGCCTCGGCAGGCACGCTTCCGCTGCTGCGCTGGGCGCACGTGGCGGGGGTCTATCAACCTTCCTCCGGTCTCAGCGTCTATATCAACGGGGTGGCTGCGGGCAATCAACCCGCCAGCGGCACCCTGCTGGATGCCGCCAATACCCAACTCTGGATCGGCAAGTCCCACAAGCAGCAAGCACCCGTGGCCACCCTCGGCGGATACGCCGCGTCGTTCCTGTCCGATATGGTTTTTGACGGCCTCATCGACGAGGTGCGAATCCATGGCCGGGCGCTCACAAGCGCGCAAATCGCCGCCAGTCGGCAGGCCATGATGCCCGCCAACCCGCAGCCGTTGCAATACCGGGTGATGCCAAGTGGCGCGCCGGCCGCCGCCACGTTTGGTGCCAGCTATGCGAAGCTGGCCTACGCCCCCGCCTGGGATAACATGTGGCGGGTGGGGGATCATCCCGACATTGTGGTGGGGTTTGATGAGCATCCGGTGCGCATGGTGTTTTGGCGCGGGACGGTGCACAGTCTCGCCACCGTGTCCGAAAACGGCATTTGGGTCAGCGACCAGAGTCCGGAGAGCGGCACCGCGCAGGGCTGTTGCGAACACATGTCCGACAAACAATGCCGCTACTCCCATGTGCGCTTGATCGAGAATACCGCCGCGCGGGTGGTGGTCCACTGGCGGGTGGCGAGCACCACCGTCAACTATCAATTCAATACCCCCAATGACCCATGGGGCGAGTGGACCGATGAGTATTATTATATCTATCCAGACGCGGTTGCCGTGCGCTACCAGGAGATCCACGCCAACCCGCCATCGAGCCTGTTCGAAGTGCAGCAACACGAGCTGTTGAACCAGCCGGGCACCAGGCCGGAGGACAACACGGATTACCAAATGATCACCGTGGCCAATATGGACGGCCAGACACAACGGTGGACCTGGCAGGGAGGGCCGAATGCCGTGAGCATGGACCCTAACATCCAGAACGGAAGCATTGAATACATCAACCTCAAGGCGCAGTACAAGCATTTTGTCATCGGCGAACCGGGTTCTTCATGGGGTCTTCTCGGGTGGGGCTCAAGCTACTCCAGCCTCAACTGCTGGAACCATTGGCCGGTTGGATTGCTCCCGAGCGACGGCCGCAATACGACGGCACCGGACCGCCCGAGCTCCAGCTGTGTCGGCACCCTCAGCCCCGCAAGGCACAACGTCGCCCCGTATCAGCAGCAGGTGATGAATCTATACGGATTGACCACAAGCCCCGCGGCAGACCTCGCCCCGCTGGCCAAGTCCTGGGCGCAGGCCCCTGCGCTCGCAGCCATAGCGGATTGTGCCAGCAGCGGCTATGACACCTCACAGCGCGCCTATCAGCTCAATGCCACCGGCCCCGCGCCGACTTTCAGCATCGCGGCAAGCCCGGCAAACCCGCTCGTCAATCTGTGCTTGGTGGTGCGCAATTGGAATTCGAGTGATGCCGCGCAATTGGAAATCAACGCCGTGGCGCAGGCCAGCGGCCCGCAATTCCGCAAGGGCATTGTGCGGGATACCAGCGGGGTGCCGTCGCTGGTGGTTTGGGTCGAGTTGCAGGCGACCGCGCCGATTACTTTGGTGCTGCGCGGCAAGCCGTTGCCACCCACCGGCTTGGTGGCGACAGCAGGACGCGGAGTGGTCGTTCTCAACTGGACGCAACCGCCCGGCGCGTCGGACTACACGATAGCCAGCACCAACAGCGTGACCGGCGCCGTGCAGATTGATAGGATCACGGCACCGCCCCTAACCAAAATTGGCCTGGATGTCGGCACGGCATATTCGTTTGTGGTGTCGGCGGTTAATAGCTTGGGTGAGAGCGTGCCGAGTGATCCGGTGACTGCGACGCCCACAGCGGTCAAGGGTGAGCAGACCATCGCCTTCAATGCGGGGGCCACGCTGGGCAAGACGCTTATTGATCCCCCGTTTGCGGCGGCGGCGATGGCGGCCTCCGGGCTGCCCGTCACCTATGCCAGCGACAACGCGCCGGTGGCGACGGTGGATGGCAATAGTGGCACGGTCGCCATCAAGGGGTTGGGCACGGCCCGCATTCTGGCCAACCAGGCAGGGAATGATTGCTTCAATGCTGCGCCGCAAGCCGTGCAGACACTGACGGTGACCAAGGCCAACCAGACCCTCGCTTTCGCTTTGGGATTGATGGTAAGCAAGATGCCCGCTGCGGCCGCCTTTGCGGACAGCGCGACGGCGAGTTCGGGGTTGCCGGTCACCTATGCCAGCGACAATGCGCAGGTGGCGACTGTGGATGCCAATGGCAGGGTCACCATCAAGGGGTTGGGCACGGCACATATTCTAACCAACCAGGCGGGTGATGGCACCTATAACCCGGCGCCACAAGTCTCGCAGACGCTGCTGGTGGCTAAGATCATCGCAACCACAACCCATAGCGCGAGTCACATTGTGTTTGATAACACCCGGACGCTGGTCGGTGCCGCGGTGTTCGGTAATGCCGGCACTTATGACGGCATCCCGTTCAGCCTGTGGCCGCCACCCTACTCCACCGCGCAAGCGCTGGGGTCGGGGGTGAGCGTGGTCGCGAGCCCGGCCTGGAACACCATCACGGGATTGCAGGGCGACGGCCAGTATGCCACCGTGGCGTATTCGTCCACCAATGCCGCCGGGTCATTGACCGTCAGCGGGCTCGACAGCGCCAAACAATACCTTTTCCAGGTGGGCTTCTGTGACAAGCGGGCCGGCAGCTACCCCTATGGCGTTAGCGCGGCTCTAACACTCAGTGACGGCACCACTGCTGCGGCACCGCTGGCCTTCGGCGCCATCTCCACCGATGACGACTATGCCTTGCTCACCGTCACCGTGTCGGGATCCACCAGCCTCAAGTTGGATTTGCCGCAGGCGGCCAGCGGGGTGGGTCCCATCATTGGCGGTTTTGCGGTCCACTGCTTCGAAGCAGTCGGGCCGCCCGCGAGGGCGATAACTGCGTTGTCGACCAAGAGTTCGAATCACATTATGTTTGATAACACCCAGCTGTTGGTGGGTGCCGCGGTGTTCGGCAATGCCGGCACTTATGATGGCATTCCCTTCAGCCTGTGGCCGGCCCCCTACACCACGGCGAAAGCGTTGGGCTCGGCAGTGAGTGTGGTGGCCAGCCCCATCTGGAATAGCATCACGCAACTGGGGGGCGACGGGCAGTATGCCACGGTTGCGTATGCATCAACTAATGTCGCCGGGTCGCTAACCGTCAGCGGGCTCGACAGCACCAAACAGTATCTTTTCCAGATCGGTTTCTGCGACAAGCGAACCAACTGCCCCTACGATGTCTCCGCGTCTCTGACCCTCAGTGATAACACCACGGCTTCGACGCCACTGGCATTTGGCACCAGCCCCACCGGCGACGAATATGCCTTGCTCACCGTGACCGTGTCGGGATCCACCAGCCTCAAGTTGGATCTGCCGATGGCGGCCACCGGGGTGGGGCCCATCATTGGCGGCTTTGCCCTCCACCAATTCCAGCCTGCCGCCGGCAGTTACGCCGCGTGGGCGGCCAGCCATGCCGGCAATCAGGCGGCGCACCTCGACTACGACAACGATGGGGTGGCCAACGGCGTGGAGTTTTTCATGGGGGAGGCCGGCGGCTTCACCGCCACTCCGGCGGTGGTCCACACCGCGGGTGCCTTGGTCTGGACATGGCCGCGGGATCCCGCGGCAGCCGCTGCCTTCATGTTTCAAGTCTCCGATGTCCTCTCGGCCTGGACGGACATCGCGCCACCCGATCCGCGCATCGATGCCACCAACCCGAATCAAGTCACGTTGACGCTGCCAAGCAGTGCGTCGAGCAGGTTCTGCCGCCTGGTGGTCAGGCCCGCGCCATGATGGCTGGCGGAAAATCATAGCAATAACAAGCCATGTATTTCAAAATCAATTGGCGCCGGATGCCGGTGTGGGCGGTTCTCGCCATGTGTCTTGCCGCTGCGACAAGCGGGCGGGCCACCGGACTGGTCAGTGCGACCGTTCAGAACAGCAGCAACCACATTGTGTTTGATAACTCCCGGTCCCTGATAGGAGCCGCGGCGTTCGGCAATGCCGGCACTTACGACGGGATTGCCTTCAGCCTGTGGCCGGCACCCTACACCACGGCCAAAGCGCTGGGATCGGGCGTGAGTGTGGTCGCCAGCGCCTTCAACGCCTGCACCCCGCTGGGCGGCGACGGACAGTATGCCACGGTTGCCTATACCTCAGCCGGTGGCTCCGGGTCATTAACCGTCAGCGGACTGGACAGCGCCAAACAGTATATCTTCCAGATCGGTTTCTGCGACAAGCGAACCAACTGCCCCTACAATGTCGCCGCGACCCTGACCCTCAGTGATAACACCACGGCTTCAACCCCGCTGGCATTTGGCGCAAGCCCCATCGGCGACGAATATGCCTTGCTCACCGTCACCGTGGCGGGTTCCACCAGCCTCAAGCTGGACCTGCCGCAGGCGGCCAACGCGGTCGGCCCCATTGTCGCGGGCTTTGCGCTGCACAGCGCAGCCCAGACCCCGCCGCCAGCACCGACAGGCCTGGCGGCGACACCCGCCCACCAGGCTGTCGCACTGGCCTGGACGGCCTCGCCGGGAGCGACCGGCTACAACGTGAAACGCTCGACGACGAGCGGCGCGGGCCACACCACGGTCGGCACGACCACCGGAACATCCTACACCGATGCCGGCCTAACAAACGGGACGCCCTGCTACTATGTGGTGTCGGCGACCAATGGCGCGGGCGAGGGTGCAAATTCCGCGCAGGCCGGGGCGACGCCCGCGCCTGTAATAGCCGACCAGACCATTGCCTTCACGTTGGGATCCGTCGTTAGCAAGCTGGCGACGGCCGCGCCGTTTGCGGACACGGCGACGGCGAGTTCGGGTTTGGCGGTCACCTATGCCAGCGACAACCCGCAGGTGGCGACGGTGGATGCCAACACTGGCGCGGTGGCCATCGCCGGTCCGGGCACGGCCCACATTCAGGCCACCCAAGCGGGCAATGCATTGGTTAGGCTCGCGAGTGCAACGCAGCGGCTGATGGTGGGCGACTTCGGAGAATTTTTCGCCTATTACAGCCGCGTCACTACCGGCGAGGATTTTGAGCAATATGATAGAACCGGCGAATTTGCGGACATCGTCGTGCAGGTGGGACGCGTGGGGCGCTTGGTGTTCGGGCGCGCGTCGAGTTATCTGCCGTATTGGCAAACCGCCACGGGCAAGTGGTCTCTGGATGAAATCGTGGCTCGCAGCGGCGACGGCACGGCCTTGCGCCCGGATCGCGTCAATGCCTTTTCGCACGTGGCCTTGGTGGAAAGTTCCGCCCGGCGGGCGCTCATTTCGTGGCGTTATGTGCCGGTGTTTGGCGCTGGCAACCCGTACACGGGAATGGATTCCATCCCGGGAACTTATCCAACCATCGTGGAGGAGGAGTTCGAGGTGTTCCAGGATGGAAGCGTCATCCGCACCATCAAGCAGGGCGCCCCCAGAGTGGATGATTGGAACGATCCGCTCAACCAGACGGTGCAATCCATCCAACTCGCTGCGGATGGCCCGCTCGAACTCGCCAGGACCACTCCGGGCCATTCCCCCGCCCCCGCGGCCGTGGCCGGCAGCCCGTTGAAGAGTCCGGCGGCAGTGGCGCCGGTGCGGGTCTGGAGATTTGACGAGGCCGCCGGGGATCTGACAGCGGAAACGACAAGCGGTCAGTCCTGCCCGATCACGGGCCGCAAGAGCCTCTGGCGCAAGGGCGTCTCGGGCACCTGCCTGCAATTCGACGGCTATAACACTCTCATCAGTTTGCCGGCACTCAACGCCCCGGTCATCGCCGCCGCCATCACCCTGGAAGCTTGGATCGCCCCCGGTTCCTATCCGTTTGCCAGTGCCTCAATCATTCAGCAGGGCGATGACGATGGGTATTTCCTGGGCGTCAATAACTCCGCGCAACCCGTGCTCAACTTGAAAATCGGCGGCGTCTGGCAGCAACTTGCCGCCAGCAACCCGCTCGCCCGGTTCCACTGGCAATATCTTGCCGGCACCTACGATGCCGCCACCGGCGTGATGTCCCTCTATCTGGATGGCCAAGTCGTCGCCACCAGGGCGCTGGCTCCCGCCGGATTGCACACCGCCGCCACTCCAATCCAAATCGGCAAAGGCAAAACCACCAGCATCCCGACCTATGCCTTCGACGGCTTGATCGACGAAGTCAGGATTTACGACCAGGCGCTCACCGCACAACAGGTCACCGCTTCCTATCAGGCGTTCGCGCCCGCGCCGGAGTTCGCCGCGGCACCTGACATGGACGGCCGGCAGCTGCCGGAATTCGATGCCGGCAACCGGTTCGGCGCCAGCTCCACGCGGCTGAGGAATTACGATGTTTGGGACAACCTTTGGTGCGTCGGTTCTCACGGCGACGTGGTGGTGGGCTTCGACCAATTGCCGGGCAAGTTTGTTTTCTGGCATGGGGCGGGCCACATTCCGATGCTCGTCAATGACAATGACCAATGGTATAGCAACGAGTTTAACGAAACGTGGGGCACGTCGGGAGGCAATGGCTGCCAGGAGCCGATGTCCGACAAGAAATCGTTGTTCAATCACGTCAGGATCATCGAAAACACTCCTGCCCGCGTCGTTGTCCATTGGCGCTTCCCGTTGATCAATGTCAACTATGTCGTCGCCAACTACAATCAGACAACCGGCTGGGGCGACTGGGCCGATTGGTATTACTATATCTATCCGGACGGCGTCGCGGTGAAGAAAATGCACCTGTGGACCGCCGGCGCGCGCAACCATGAGTGGCACGAGTCGATGGCCATATTCGGCGCCGACCAGCGCCCCGAACAGGTGCTGCAAACCGATCCCGCCTTGATCATGGCCGACCTCAATGGCACCGCCACCGCCTACAGCTGGTCCTCCGGCCCGCCGGGAAACGTCAACTTCAACAATCAAATCCAAGTGGTCAACTACCGCGCCGCCTATTGTCCATTCACCATCCAGAACTTCACCGCTGGCGATGTCTATGGCGGGGCGAGTTCCTACTCGGTTTTCCCCGCGTGGAACCATTGGCCGGAAGCCCAGATCCCCACCGACGTCGATGTGGCGGCTTTTTCCGACCGGGCGGCACATTGCTCCCTGACTCATCTGCGGCTGCCGGATTATGACGCCGCCTACGGCGAGCGCCCCTATCAGGCAAAACTGCTGATGGAAGGTTTGTCTAACAAAAGCGCGGGAAGCCTCGCGCCGCTGGCCAAGTCCTGGTTGCAGGCCCCGGCGCTCGTGCCGGTTGCCGGTTGCACCAGTGACGGCTATGACCGGGCACAGCGCGCCTACATGCTTGCTGCCACCGGCAGTGCACCCACCGTTACGCTGGCCGCATCGCCGGCCAACCCGCTCGTCAATCCGTGCTTCGTGGTGAAAAACTGGGATCTGGCCGACGAGGTGCAATTGACGGTCAATTCCGTGGTGCAAACCAGTGGCCCACAATTCCGCCAGGGAATCGTCCGCGATGCCAACGGCAAGAAGTCGTTGGTTGTCTGGCTGAAGCTGGAGGCCACGGCACCGACCACCGTTGCGATTTTGGCCAGCCCGTCGCCGCCAAGCGCCCTGACGGCCACGCCGGGACTCGGCGTGGTCGTGCTCAATTGGACCGGGGCGGCCGCAGCAACTGGCTACAAGGTGGCAACCACGGACAGTGTCAGCGGAGTGGTGCAGGTCGACACGGTCGCGGCAGCGCCCTACACCAAGCCCAACCTGCAGAGTGGCAGGGCGTATTCCTTCATGGTGGCGACCACTAACAGCCTGGGTGAAAGCGCATACACCGATCCGGTGACCGCGACGCCGACGCCGGACAAGGGCAACCAGACGCTCACCTTTGCTTTGGGAATGGCGCTGACCAAGCAGGCGGCGGACGCGCCATTTGCGGATTCCGCGACGGCGGGTTCCGGGTTGCCGGTCAGCTATGCCAGCGACGCGCCGCAGGTGGCGGCGGTGCATGCCGATACGGGTGTGGTCACTATCAGCGGGATTGGCACGGCCCACATTCTAGCCAGCCAGGCAGGCAATGATTGCTTTCATCCCGCGTCTAACATCTCGCAGACGCTGACGGTGACCCAGGCCGGCCAGACGCTCACCTTTGCCTTGGGTGCCACTGTGCGCAAACTGGTCAGAGGTGTGCCGTTCCATGACACGGCGACGGCGAGTTCGGGGTTGGCGGTCACCTATGCCAGCGACAACCCCACCGTGGCGACGGTGGGTGCGGCCACCGGCATCGTCACTCTCGTCGGCGCGGGCACGGCCCACATTCTGGCCAACCAAGCGGGCAATGCACACTATGGCCCGGCGCCTCAAGCCTCGCAAACGCTGTGGATCGGCAACCTCGTCGCCGCGGCCAGCGCCAGCAGCAGCCACATCGTGTTTGATAACACCCAAACCTTGATAGGGGCGGCGGCGTTCGGCAATGCCGGCACCTACGACCGGATTGCCTTCACCCTGTGGCCGGCACCCTACACCACTCCCAAAGCGCTGGGCGCGGGTGTGAGTGTGGTCGCCAGCCCCGCCTGGGACAGCCTCACCGCGCTCGGGGGCGACGGGCAGTATGCCACGGCCGCCTACACCTCAGGCAGTAGTCCCGGGTCATTGACCGTCAGCGGGTTGGATAGCGCCAAGCAGTACCAGTTCCAGATCGGCTTGTGTGACAAGCGGGGCAGCTTCCCCTACGCTGTCGCCGCGACCCTAACACTCAGTGACGGCACCACGGGCACGGCACCGCTTTCTATCGGAACTGCCGCCACCGATGACGACTATGCGTTGCTCACCGTCACCGTGTCGGGTACCACCAGCCTCAAATTGGATTTGCCGCAGGCGGCCAACGGGGTGGGTCCCATCCTTGGCGGCTTGGCCGTGCACCTGTTCCGGCCCGTCGGGGACAAATACCTCACTTGGGCTGCCACCCATGCGGGTGGCCAGGCGGCTCCTCCGGACTTCGACAACGATGGCGTGCCTAACGGCGTGGAATTCTTCATGGGGGCACCCGCCGGCTTCACCGCCACTCCCGCGCTGGTCGACACCGCGGGTGGCCTGACCTGGTCATGGCCGCGAGATCCCGCCGCGGCCGCGGCCTTCAGCTTCCAAGTCTCCGCAGACCTCACCGCCTGGACGGATATCGCGCCACCCGATCCGCGCATCGATGCCACCAACCCGGATCAAGTCACCATCACCGTGCCAAAAACCCCGGCTAACAGATTTTGCCGCCTCGCGGTGGTGCCCGCACCGTGACGGCACCGTGACGGCACCGTGACGGCACACCCGCTCACCAGCCTGTGGCTGCGGAAGACGCAAGACGACAAGACGCAAGACCCAAGACGACAAGACGCAAGAGGCAGACTTCCTGACCTCGGCTTTGAATTGACGCGGAATTGAGCGACCATGCCGGAGAATGACATGGCACTCTTTCTTCCGACAAGCGTTGGGGTTTGACGGCCTGGGACCACCACGGATTACGCGGACTTCGGCGTGAGCTCAGTCGAACGATTACACGGATTGAAGAGGAAGACTTGGGGTGGGGTGGATGAGGTGACTTGGTGGGGTGGATCGGGAGCAAGCAACCACCGTCAAGCGAAGGTCCGGGCAGCGGGCAAGGGGAAAGCGCAAAAAGTGCGTGGGGGGAGAAAGATGTTGGATGTTCTATGTTGGATATTCTCCGTGGGGGCGATCCTTTGAAATCAATCCTTTACAAAAGGACACGTTTGAATAATAGTTGCCTTTCAGCCAGGACGCCATGAGAGACGTGATACGCCAGAAACTAGCCGACGCAGTGTGTTCGGAGCTGCCCGTGACCACCCGGCGGGAGATACGACTGCCTGCGGTTCCCGGAAAGACCCATGCGGTCATCGGGATGAGGCGGGCGGGCAAGACCTGTTTTCTGCACCAACTGCAGCGTGAGCGGGTGGTGGGCGGAGCGCCTCGCGAGACACAGGTTTATTTCATGCGTTGGAGACGGCGGTTCTGGTCGAACTGGAGCGCCGCCGCTGCGAGCGGAGTTATGTGCGGACCAAGGATGGTTTCGAAGTCGATTTCCTCGCCACGCCAATCACCGGCAGACCCGTGTTGATTCAGGTCTGTGCCGATGTTAGCAATCCCGACACGCGTGCCCGCGAGTTCCGGGCACTGGTCGGCGCGATGGCTGGGCACCGGAATGTGCCCGGGCTTCTGCTCACTGCGGTCTCCACGGGCGTCAGCCATGCTCAAGCGGAAGCCCCGCAGGGCGTGACGGTGCGTCCCGCCTGGGAATGGATGATGGATGAGTCGTAGGCCCCCTGTCCATTGGTGGAACGAGATGCCACGGTTTGTTGGACCATTTTTGGTTATTTATGGTTGGTTGCAATGGGGACTTGGTGGGGTGGATCGGGAGCAAGCAACCACTGAGGCCACTGAGGCCACTGAGCACAGAAGAAATCTTCAATCAGTGGCATCAGTCTTCTCAGTCTTCAGCAGTGGTTTGTTCCCCACGAGCCATCCCGACACTCCAATTTACCCCACCCCGAATTCTTAATCCTAGATGGGAAAATAGAAACCACAGATTACACAGATTCCACAGATAATGAATGAGTTATGAATTATATGGCAGACCCCTTTAGGGTGAGCCGAAGAGTAGATAGATAGCGGTCTTATTTTCCGTGTAATCCTCTTCAATCTGTGAAATCGGTGGTAAAAAAACGCCACCCCAACCGTTTCCATTTCCCTTTTTAGGATCAATCATCAATCGAATCTGATAGAGTTAGTCTTCAACAAGTATTTTCGATGATGTGCAATCTGCATGGCGGGCTACTCTAGGGAGTCGCCGCGCGGAGCAACTCGCGGAATTTCTTGCGCTCGGATGGCAGCAGGGCATTCCACGGCAAGCCGGTGAGGCCCGGATCGTCCTTGGGGATGCGGTCATTGAGCGCCTGGATTGTTAGATAGGCCGCCTTGTAGCCGGGGGCGAGTCGGTCGGGGTCCAAGGCCAGGCGGTCCAGTGAGGCGGCGGCCTTGACGGGTTGGGCATCACACAGGTAGGCGGTGGCCAGCACGCATTGGATGGGCACATCCTTGGGGAACCCCTTGGCCAGGTGTTCCATGGCCACGAGCACCGTCTTGGGTTCGAGCAACGCGTTGAGGCTGGCGAGATAGGCCAACTGGGTGATCAACACCGGGTTGGCCGACTCAAAGGGCAGATAGATCGCGCAAATCTCCAGCAGGATCTTGTCCTTGCCCTGCCGCGCCAGCGAATTGAGCAACGGCTTGAGATCGGCGTAGAGTGGCAGCGGGCCGCGCCCGCGGCGGATGGCCTCCACCAGCGCCTGCTCGGCCTCTCTATCCATCGCCGCGCCGCGCGCAATCCGGTGGAGCGTGAGAAAGGCGTCCGCCCGCGCGCTGGATTTCGCCTCGCCTCTCGCCTCGCTCCAAGCCAGGACTTGGGCCGGGGCATCGCCGGTTTTGGCCGCCACCACCGCACGGTGGGCGAGCAGTTCGAACTTGGGCAGCAGGGAGCCGCGCGCATCTAACAACTGAGTGACGCGCGGCCACGCGCCGCAGCGTTCGATGGCCTCGAGGATCGGAGGAAACAACCCCGGATGCTGTTCCAGGCGGGCCTCGGGGCAGGTATCCAGGAGTTGTTGATAGAGGCCGAGATCCCCCAGGAACCGCGCCAGCGCTTCCGGGGCACGCTCTTGCCAGGCGGTGATGGCGTTCTCGACCAGCGCCGCGCGGCGCGAGTTGTGGGTGGCATACTCCAGCCGCGCCAGCATCAAGGCGGCGCGGGCCGCCTCGCCGGCTGCCGGGTGCTGCAACTGCTTGCGGATGGGGTCGAGCGTGGTAGGTTGCAAAAGGGCCAGCGGGATGGTCTCTAGCAAGTCGAGCCAGGTGGCGAGGTTTTCACCGTTGGCCGGGAAGGCACAGACAAGCATGCGTTGGGCTTCGTCGTACCCCTCGGGTTTGTCGCTGCCGATGAGGATGCGGATCAAGCGTTGCTGCACCGCCTGGTTGGGTGCGCCCTTGGGCAGTGCCAGCAGCACCAGGGTGGCCTCTTTGAAGTGGCGCTCCGCGATCATACGATCCGCAAACACCGTGACAAAGCGCAGATCCGCGCGGCACTGGGCCGGCAGCAGGTTCCAGGCCTGGGTGAGCAAGCCGAGCGGCACGTCCGGGGCGATGCCGCAAAAGGCGGTCAGCCGATCCGCATCGGTGCTTTGCGGGTGGGACAGCAGGGCCCGGGCAATCTCATCGTGCCACGGGTCGCGCAGCGAGGCGGTGGCTTTCTCCAGAATCCGGAACGCCTCGATGCAGGAATCGTTGGCCCGCAGCACGCTCAGGGACAGGTCGCGCGCGTCTTGCATGCTCGACGCGGTCACCGCCTCCTGCGCCGCCTGTAAATTCCGTTCCATCCGCCATGCCTTGAACCGCTGGAACGGGCCACTCACGGCGAGGAAGCCGACCGCGGCTGTCCCTGCTAACAGAATCAGGGCGCGGGCCAAGGCCTGGAGATTGGCCCAGCGGTCATGGATGGCTTCGAGGAAATCGCGGATCATTGAATGAAGAACATGGCCTAACAACCACTGCGACACGGATTGCCGCTGCGGTCATTGCGGTCACTGGGGAAAATTCCACTCATGTCCCAGTGGCATGGGTGGGCATCAGTGCACCCAGCGGGGAAAATCGTCAAGCGCAAACCTACTGCCTGCCCGGCAGCCTCGACGACAGAACAAGCACCACCAGCAACGCAGAGGGCACAAAGGGTCATGGGTTGACCGTGGCCGGGTGCTGGAGCCGGCCCTTGGCTCCGGCGGTGTCGCGCCGGCGGCGCAGCAAGCCCGCACCTATCAACAATCCGACAAACGCGCTGCTCGGCTCGGGGACCGCGGTGTAAGTGAGGTTGGAGCCATTGATGGCGAAGCTGCCGTAGGGGTTGACGGGGCCGCTGGTTTCCACGGTGGAGAACGCCCCCGTGAAGGCGCTGCCAAAGATCGACGTCATGGCCCACTGGCGGGTGACGAACGGTGTGCTCCAGAACGCATCGTTCATGTCGACGCTGGCACCGAAGACAATCCTGAAGGTGGTGTCGTTGGTGTCCACCGTGACATTGCCATCCCCACCCACCATGTCATAGGCCATGCCGATGTCCGAATTCTGGTTCAGATCCCACTCGAAAATCGAACCGGAAGCGTAATTGAGGTCGCTGGCAAAAGATTGGGTGCCCACCGCGTCCACCGCGCCCGGCGCATGGGTGCCGCCGGACTGGATGGTGGTGGCGCCGCCGATGGAGCCGGAGCCTGCGAGGGTGCCGGAGACCGAAACACTGCCCGTGGCCGGAAGGGAACCGTTGACCACCAGGGCACCCGCGCTGATCGTCGTGCCACCCGTGTAGGTGTTGGCCCCGCCTAGCACCTGGGTGCCGTCGCCGGTCTTGGTCAGGCTCATGCCGCTGGCACCGTTGGCGATGAC
>CAIZNN010000219.1 GCA_903934285.1 Akkermansiaceae bacterium
ACCAGCACGCTCTTGAACGCATCCTCCCACAACCCGCCGCTGCGCCCGTGTTTGCGATTGTGCCATTGTGTGAAACGCTGCAGCTACCCTTTCATGTACATCCGCATGTAGGTCCGCAGTTGCTCCTTGTCCTCCTTCCCGAATGCAAACCGCCGGTCCACCACCCGGCTCACGCAATGGTAAATGACCGGCTTCTCCGTCGAGTCCTTCCACGGCGCAATGAATCGAGCACGCATGAGGCCAAACTCCAACGGGAATCCGCCATGTCAAGCAGTTCTTCACAAGAGGAGTTTTCACTTGTACCCAAGAGGAGTTTAAAAGGAGTTTAAGGAATTTTCGTGGCGGATCACGCCTGCAACTCACCGGTCCACCAACACCTGATAGCGGTAGCCGAGCACCGCCTCCTGGCCGGGTGGCAACTTGAGAGACCAGTCGAGTTGGCGGCGCGGATTGACGCTGGAGACCCCCTCGGTCCGCAGCGATTTCTCCGGATCGCCCTCCGCTTCGAGCAACTCGCCAGAGAACTCGCAGCGAATGGTCACGGTCACCTCGTGGCTGCGGAAATTACGCAGCGCGAGCCGGCCCTTGACCTTGGTGCGCTGGTAGTCGTTGCCGCCGATCCAGACGATTTCGCGTTGTGCTTCTTCCTCAAGCTCAGTTGAGTCGGCGCGGACGCTCAGGGCCTTGGTGATGCGCAAGCACGTGCGCTGGCCGGGGTTGACCCATTGCGACAGGCACTGGCCGCGGAATTTGCCGCCTTCCATCACCACAGCAGCGGCCGTGGTCATCGGAAACTTGAACGGATTGACAAAGCGCACCGCATCCCACGGTTGATCGTCGCTGGCCTGCTCGTTACTGGTGCTGCGGTGGTAGCGCCCGTTGCCGTCGCGCGGATCAGGCAGCACCCATTCCACGACGCGTTGATAGGCCGCCGTCGCCGCGGCAATGTCTACACACAAGCTGTCGCCGGATTGCAAGCTGTGCTTGCCGATGCTTTCATAGTGAATGTCGTCGCTGATGTTGCCAGGTTCCGCGACGTCGGGCAGCGGCGGGACATCCCCGCGGTTGGGCGCATTCTGGTACACCAATTGCTGGCCGGTGATGTTATTGCCCAGGATGCCGCCAGCGGTCGCCCCGGACTGGTTGACTTGTTGGAAAAACGCGGCCAAGCCGGTGCCGGGCCACAGCGGGGAATCGACCGACCCGAAGCGCACGTTGGGATAGCCGGAGATCAATTGGATATCGGTATTGGCGAGGTCGCCCATCTCGTTGCGCACCACCGCGCTCTGGCGGATATTGAGGACCGCCGGGTCGCTCAGGTCCACCTGATAGGCTGGCAGCCACGCCAAGCCCTTTGTCAGATAAGTGACCCGCACCGCGCCGCCGTTGGCCGGCACCTGCCGCACATCAAACAGCAACACCGGGCGTTCCTCGCAGTGCTTGGCGGGTTTGAACGGACCATTCACCGCAACCGTGGCGATGCTCGACTGGTCGATATAGCGGCGGCCTCCGGCGGCGTCTTGCAGCACCAGAAAACCGCCGACACCCGCCGCGGCGGGCAGGGCTGAGGGAGGGGCGGCAGCTTGACTACGATACCAGTAGTAGGAACCGGCACTGGGAGTGAGCGAACTGTAATCGGCGTCCCAGGTTCTGGCGACCGCGTGGGGCGGAGCCTCCCACACCTTGCCAGTGAGCACCGGCGCCTGGGCGCCGCCGCCGGTCTTCAGGGTCACTGTCACCTCATTGCCAGCCAACTCCGTTTGTAGCAGGGCCGCCGGAGCCGCGGTGGCGGCGCTGTCCTCGATCAGGCGGGTGCTGGACTGCACGGCGACCACGCCATCGCTCTCGACCCAGAAGGAACCATGTACCACCCTGGGCACCCTGTCCCAGCGGTAAACACCGGGACTCTTGACGGGAAAAGTCGCCCGCACCACGGTGAGTCCGTTCTTGAACAAGCCGACGGATTCGAGTGTGGGCGTGACGGCCGACTCCTCGCCGGCAAACGCCATCGCCGCGAATCCCAATGACCAAACAACGATTGTGGGAGTTTTCATCGGGGCCGGTATATGCAATCTGCAGCCCCCTGTCTGTAAACTTCAGGTGAAATATTCGCTGCGGCAGGCCGGGCTTGGAAAGCAGGAGGCTCAATCTAGCCGGCAGAGTGACGCCGCGCGGCCCCCGCCACCCGCCCACGACCGGCGGGCACAGCGGTCCGCCCTCACCGCAGTGACGGCGGCGCCACGGCCGGGGACCACCCTTTCTTCGCGCCTTGCGGGATGCTTGACACCTGCGCGCCTATGGTTGGCCCAGCGCCAGCACATGGGCCACCGCGGCGGAGGCCAGGCCCTGCGGGTTGTAGCCGCCCTCCAGCACCGACACCACGCGCCCGTGGCCGCATTGGCGGGCCAGCCTAACACAGTGGCGGGTCATCGCGGAGAAAGTCGCGTCGTCCCAGCACAGGCCGCCGATGGGATCATCGATGCGGGCGTCAAATCCCGCGGAAATCAACACAAACTCCGGCTTGAAAGCAGCCAGCGCAGGCGCCACCTGGGCGTCCCAGGCGGCGAGCGCCAGCGCGCCGGTCGAATGCCGCGGCAGCGGGATGTTGAGGTTGGCCCCCAGGCCCGGGCCGCGGCCGCGGGTCGAGGCGGCGCCGGTATACGGATAGATATGTTCTTCATGCAACGACACATACAACACGTCGGGGTCTGCAATGAAGATTTCCTCGGTGCCATTGCCATGGTGCACATCCCAATCAATGATGGCAATGCGTTGCAAGCCATGCCGCGCCTGGAGATAGCGCGCCCCAACCGCCACATGATTGAAAATACAGAACCCCATGCCCCGGCTCGCCGTGGCATGATGGCCCGGCGGGCGCACCGCGCAAAACGCGGCGGCCACCACACCCGCCATCACCGCGTCGATGGCTGCTAGAAACGCGCCGCACGCCTCCAGCGCCACATCGTAGCTGTGTTCGCAGATTGCGGTGTCGCCAGTGCGCAAAAAGTCCGCCAGCGATTCGGTATCGCGGTACACCAAATCATGATACCTGTGCTCATGCGCCAGCAGGATTTCCGCCACCGTGGCGCGGCGGCCGGCCGGCAGTCTGACAATCGCGGGCGGCAGCGCCTCCAATGCGGCGCGCAGCACTTGATAGCGTTGCACCGATTCGGGATGACCGGGCCCCGTGTCATGCCGCTCGTAATCAACGGCGTAATGCACGCCAATGTTGCCCGCCTCACTCATCGGTCGAGTTTGCGGATGTGCTTGCGTTGCAGAAACGCCGCGCGGTCCTGCACGATGCGTGCCACCGGCATGCGGAAACAGCGCTCCTCATCAATGGCGGCGGGCACCTCGACGCCACCGGCGGAGGCAAACACCATGGCCATCGCCAGATTGTTAGGCAGGACGCTGGCCCAGAACTCGCCGATGCCACGCCCGCCCGCCACCGCCGCCAATTCCCCCAACAGAAAGCCCGCCATGCCGACCCGGCGCGTCGCTTCGTGCACCACAAATGCCACCTCCGCGCGTTTGCCGTCGGCATCCAGATAATAGCGGCCGATCGCCCGCAATTCCTGGCGGCCATGTTGTTCGGTGAAGATGCCGAGGGCCACATCGCGGGTTTGATCCACCGCGGCGAGTTTATAGGCCGACTCGCCGCTCATCCGCGCGCGTTGGTAGCCATAGCGCAAGCGGATGGTTTCCTCATCGTGGGAATAGAAGAACTCCTGCAGCGGGCGCATGTCACTGGGATGCAGCGGCCGGAACAAAAACCGGCCCGCCGCAAACTCAACCCAGGTCGATTCGATGCCCGCGTCCGAGATGGCCGGCGCCGTGGCGGGCATGGTGAAAAACCGCGGCAACCAGCCCCGGGCCAGCGCCCCGGCTAACAACGCCTCGCGGTGCGCCGGATGGGCGATCTCGACCAGGCGCGCGACGCGCTCGCGGATGCTGCGCCCGTGCAGGCTCGCCACGCCGTATTCGGTGACGACATGATGCACATCGCCGCGCCCGGTGCAGACGCCGCTGCCGGACTCCAACCCCGCCACGATGCGTGACCGCTGGTCGTGGTCGCCAGTGGAGGTGAGCGCAATGATGGGCCGGCCATCCCGGCTCTTGCCCGCGCCGCGGATGAAATCCTGCAAGGCGCCGATGCCGCCGTAAAACAGGTGGCCGCTGGAATCGCGCACCACCTGTCCTGTTAGATCGATCTCGCGTGCGCCGTTGATCGCCACCATGCGGTGATTGCGCGCGATGCGGTGGGGATCATTGACCCAATCCGAGGGATGCAACTCCAAGTCCGGATGGCCATCCACAAACCGATACAACTCACGACTGCCCATCACGTGGCTGGCAATGATTTTGCCCGGCCGGTAATTTTTCTGGGAATGATCGGCCGCGCCACAGCGCACCAATTCCATCAGCGCGTCATTGAACACCCCCGAGTGAATCCCGAGCTGGCGGTGATTTTTGAGGGCCATGAGCACGGCCTCCGGGCTGTTGCCCAGGCCGACCTGGAGGGTCGAGCCATCCTCGATGAGTTGCGCGGCATAGCGCCCGATCTTCAAATGGCGTTCATCCAACACGGCGCGAGCCGCCTCCGGCAACTCGGCCGCATGCTCGATGAAATAATCGATGTCGCGCAGCGCCACCCGGGTGTCGCCGCCGGTGCGCGGCATTAGCGGGTTGATTTGCGCGATGACTAGCCGGGCAAAGCGCAGCGCGGCTTGCACCACATCCACGCTCACCCCGAGCGAGCAAGTGCCGGAGGCATCCGGAGGGCTGACCTGGATCAACGCCACATCCAAGGGCATTTCCCCATTGCGGAACAACAGCGGCACATCGGACATCGCGCAGGGCGTGTAATCCGCCTGGCCGCGTTCCACCGCATCCCGCAGCGCTGGTGTTAGAAAAAACGAATTGGTGCGCAGCACGGCATCATAGCGCGGTTCGATCCACGGGGTTGGGCCCAAGCCGTGGATATGGACCAGCTCGATGTCTTTGAGGCAATCCGCCTTGGCCAGCAGGGAGTCGACCAAGGCAAAGGGCACCGACGCCCCGCCACCGAGGAAGATCCGGCTGCCCGGCCGGATCAGGCCGGGCCAATCATGTTCATGCAATGGTTTCATGGCCCCGCACCGGCATCGCTCAGAGCGACGGGCGCGCCGCCCCGCCCCTATACCGGACTGCGTGAAGTTGCGCGCAGGGGCGCTCGCAGGCAAGCCCAAATGCGCGCGCGCCGCGGCCGGGGGGTGCGGCGCTCACTGCCCGCCGCCGGCATGCGCATCTTCCCAGGCGGCATCGGCGTCGGCGAAATAGCGGACGCGCACCTTTTTGTATTCCTTGGAGGAATAGAGTGCCTGCCATGCGGTGAGGCCGGTGGCTTCGGCGATAGCGGCGAGGGTTTGCTCGCAGTCGGCCTCACTCTTGCCGTGCACCATGGTGAACAAATTGTAGGGCCAATCCGGATAGCTCGGGCGTTCGTAGCAGTGGCTCACCGCGCGGAACCCTGCCATCAACACGCCGAGGCGTTCGAGCGCGGCAGGGTCGTCCTGGGGGCCGGCCCAAACGCCCATGGCATTGGCCCCGAAGCCGGCCTTGCGGTGGTGCAGCACCGCGGCAAAGCGGCGCATCCGGCCGCTGGCGAGGAACGCGTCGTGCATCGAGCGCAATTCAGCGAAGGGCATGCCCAACTCGGCGGCAAGGTCGAGGAACGGGGTGGGCGTGACCGCCAAATCCCGTTGCAACGCCCGCACAAAGGCGATTTCGCCAGCGCTGAGTGCGCGCGTCGCGCTGCGGTTCTTCTCGCTGTAGGCCGGCGCGGCCTGGTCATCGGGCCGGGTCTCGCCCTCGACATCGAAGCGCACGCCGATTTTGTGCAATTTGAGGGTGGGCAACGCGCGGGTGCTCAGCGATCCGGACTCGCGGTGCAACAGGTCCACGGTTTGCTGCAGACCCAGACGACTGGTCGGCGCGATGGCGATGGTGTACCACAGGTTGAACTCGTGGTTGCGCAAGTAGTTGTGACTCACGCCCGGGTGGGCGGAGATGATCGCGGCGGCCTCATCGACCCGCTCCGGCGCAACCTTGGCGGCCACCAAGCTCGACGCGTAGCCGAGGCTGCGGGTGTCGAAAATCGCGCTGATCTGGCGGATCACGCGTTCGGCCTTGAGGCGGCCGATGCTGGCGATGGTAGCCGTTTCGTCCAAGCCGCAGCGTGCCCCCAGATCGGCGAACGGATGGGCGGTGCACGGCACGGCTTCCTGCAACAAGCCCAGCAGGGCGGCATCATGGGGGTGGGTGAATGGGGTCATGCTCAGGCGCAATACAGGGAACCCGCGGCCGGAAGAAAAGCAAAATCGCCCCGAGCGCGCCCCGCATCGCCCGCACCGCGGCTCCAACCCCGGTCTTGCCCAGACCTTGGCACAAGCCGCCAGTGATGTTAGCCCGACAACCCACGGCCGCGCGTGCGCGTCAATTCCTCCTCCCATTCCTCCCATTCCTCCCACCACGCCCCCCCGCGCAGGCGCTTCAACAAATCCCTAGCAGGCCTTAGGCCTTTATGCTTACGCAGGAATTTTCTGTCGATTCTTCTTGGCGCTGACAGCGATTTCGAACATTCTAGCAATTCGAGTGGTAGTCGCGTGACACCACGCGTGATTCACCTAAACCAACAACAATACGAGAATGAAAGCGAAATACAGACAGTTCCTCAAGGCCGCATTTCCAAGCGTCATCATCCTCCCCGCGCTGGCCCAGATGACCTCCGCCGCGGTCATCAATCCGGACGGTTTCGGCAACGTTTTGGTCACCACCACCGACAGCGGAGCTCACAACATCCAGACCGGTTACTCGCCCGTCTCCGGCGCGCACGAAATCCGCGTTGACGCCAATGCCACATTGAATCCCGCAACTGGCGACGTGATCGAGATCCAAGTCGTCGATGCTTCCGGAGCCACCTACACCATCAACAATAATGGCACGCTCCGCGCGCTGGGCGGCCACCCTGGCGAGCACGGCATCGACACCATCGACTTGGCCAACGCCAAACCAGGGATCACCGTCAACAACCACGGCCTGATCAGCGGCTTCAGCGCCATCCGCGCCAACAACACCCTGGTTCTCAACAACTACGGCACACTTACCGGCATCGGCTACGCCGACGGCGCGGTGTTTGCCAAGAACGGCGCGACCATTACCAACTATGATGGCGCGAGCATCACCGGCAACGCCCACGGCATCCAATCCGAACTGGTCAGCGGCATCCTGACCATCCACAACGATGCGGCCATCACCGGCACCAACTTTGATGGCATCACCAGCCCCGGCATTGTCCGCCTCACCAATTCCTACCAACCATCCGCAGGCGGGGCCTCCACCGTGACGGGCAAAGTCAACGGCGTCGTCGGCCTCGGCTCCGGCTCGACCATTGCCAACTCCGGCACCCTCACCGGCACCACCGGCGACGGCGTGCGGGTCGGCCACAATGCCACCATCACCAACCACACCGTTGTTTCAGACGCCCCGATTTTCGGCGGCCACATCAGCGGCGGCGTCAATGGGGTGGTGGCTGGCGGCGGCCTGGTTCTTACTAACAATGAGATGGGCCTCATCGCGGGCGGCACCGGTGACGGCATTGTGGCGGATGATGAGGCGACCCTCACCAATCACCTGGGCGCAGCCATCACCGGTGGCGACGATGCCCTCAATGTGGGTGATGAGGCGACCCTCACCAACCATGGCACCATCACCGGCACGCATGCCGACGGCATCCACGCCGGCAATAACGCAATTCTCACTAACACCGGCAGCATCACCGGTGGCAACGATGGCATCGAAGTGGCCGGCGCAGCCACCGCATCGCGCCTCACCAACACCGGCACCATCACCGGCGTCGCGCATTCCTTCCTCGGCGATAGCGGTGCCGACACCCTCTACCTGAACCTCGGTTCGCGGCTGGTGGGAGACGTCGCCACCATGGGCGGAGTTGACAGCATCCATTTTGATGGCGGCCTGACCAGTCCCTCCAGCCTTGGCAACTCGATCAGCGGGAACATCAGCGGCATGGAAACGATCCATAAAGGAGGTGACGGCGTCGCCCTCATCGGTCTTCCCGGCGAACTCTTCAGTGTCAGGGCGGATACCATCAACATCAATAGTGGCGGCCTCTACCTCAATGCCAACATCGATGGCAACTCGCTCGCCCACAGCAGCATCAGCGCCAGCGGCGCAACCCTCGGCGGCACCGGCACCTGGGATGCCAACCTCCTCATCACCGCCGGCGGCTTCAGCGCGGGGGCCATCCCCATCACCCTCGATGCCAACCCGCACAACGCCGTCGGCCTGCTCACCCTCACCGGCGATGTCGATCACGCCGCGGGCTCGTTCATCCGCTGCGATGTCAATCCCAACACCCCGATCCTCAACGGCATCGACAGCGACTTGATCCGCCAGACCGGCGCGGGCAACACCTACGATATCGCCGGGGCCAACCTCCGACTGGCCACCACCGACAACGACCAGGTCATCCGCAACGGTGGCTACACGGTCGTCAACAGCGACGAGGCCATCACTGGATTGCTCGATAACGTCACCGTCCAGTTCAATCCAAACGTCATTGCCGACGACTACGGATTCGTCGGCTCGGAAGTCGATTTCTACGCCGCTGCCGCCTATGACAACGACCACACGGTGCTCGCCAATTACTTCACCATCGCCAGCAAGTCGTTCGATCAAACCGACCTCGTGCTCACCGTCGAGCACGACTTCGCCGGCCTGCCAGGCCTGAGTGCCAACGCGTCGAACTTGGGCGGTGCCTTGGACGCCTCCATCACCAGTCCGGACCCCCTGACCCAGGACTTCATCGCGGCGCTGGATTACTCGGATCTGCTCACCGTCCAGGACACCCTCAACTCGCTGATCCCGGATGCCGTGCTGGGTGCCGCCTCCGCCTTGGTCAGCAGCAACTACCGGGTCCATCGCCTGGTTCAGGATCACCTCGCGATGAGCCGCTCCGGCGAATCGCCCAGCATTACAACCCCGGCCACCACCGATGCCAAGGGCGGCGTGATCCCAGCGCAAACCAGCGCCAGCAGCGGCGCCAAAAGCAATGTCTGGGGCACCGCCTCCTACGATTGGAAGGACTCTAATTTCGGGACTTCCGACTTCGACGGCGACGACCTCTCCTTCACCGCGGGATTCGACTACCGGGTCGCCCCCGAGTGGCTCGTCGGCATCCTCATCGATGGCTCCCAAGGGGATTATGACTATACCGGCGGCAGTTCCGACGTGGAAAGCCTGCGCCTCGCGCTCTACGCCACCTACGGCCAAGCCACCGGCCTCTATGCCGACTGCCTCCTCGGCTACGGCGATCATGATCTGGATGTCGACCGCACCCTCGGCGGCATCCTCAGCGGCACCAGCAACAGCTCGACGAATGCCAGCAGCATCCAGGCCATGCTGACCGTCGGCTATGCCATGATGTCGGACAACATCAAGCACGGCCCCTTCGCGGGTCTGGAGTATCAGAACATCGATGTCGATGACTACACCCAGACCGGAGACTTCCCGATCGGCGTCAGTGGCTGCGATATTGATTCCCTTCGCGCACTCATCGGTTACCGCGCCGAGGCCCGCTATGGGCAATTCACGCCCTACGCATCGCTCGCCTACGCCCATGAGTTCGAGGACGGACCGATCAATACCACCGCCGTCATCCCTGGCGGCACCTCGTTTGCAGTCAGCGGCGGTGGCATCGAGTCAGCCATCCTGATCTCCCTCGGCACCGGCTACGCATTCACCGCAAACCTCGGCCTCAATATCGGCTACCACGGTGAAATCTCCGTCGGCGGCGACGGCATTGACAGCCACGGCGCAACCATCGGCCTGAACTACGGGTTCTGATCGCGACGGGTTCAAGCCACCCCAATCCCAGCCGCCGCTCCCCACCGAGCGGCGGCTTTTCTAACAATAAGGGAAGAGGCGCCAGTGGCATCTGGCGAGGCGGTTGCCGCGCAGGCAGACGGGACTTGGCAAGTCGCGTTCCAAGAGCCGTTCCACGAGCCGCCTATTGCTCGCCGAGGCGCTGCAAGGAGTTGAAATAGCCGCTATAGAAGTTCCAGACGCCCCAGGCGACGAGGAGCAAAATGGCGGTGGAAATGAGGGTGGTGAGGACGCTGGCCAAGGTGGCGGCGGCCCGCGCGGCATCAGCTTGAAACACCGCCGCCCACCGCTCCAGATCCTTGTCGAGCGTGCCGGCCTGCTCGGCGGTGGCATATGACCTGGCAAAGGCCTTGGGAAAGGCCGGCAGCGCAAGCAACACCGGACCAAGCTCATTGCCCGCGCTGGCGGCTTGCGCCATGGCGTGCCCCGCCTCGCTGAGCGCCGCGCTGTGGGCTGCTCTGGCGGCGGTTTCGGCGGTCTCCACCATCGACAGGCCGGCGAGGATTCCCATGTGGTACACCTTGGTGAAGCGGGCCATCGCCAGGTTGTTCCGGGCGCTGCGCAGCACCGGAATGCGGTTGAGCATGTGATCGAGGCGGGCATGGCGCCGGGCGGCGTTGAGCAGCGCCCGCCCCAACCACAGCAAACCCAGCCCCCCGGCATACACCACCAGCAAAGCCAGCAGCATGCGCCCGCCGAGCGAGCCCGCCGCCGCGTCGGCGCCCAACAGCGGCTGTGGCAACACCACCACGAACACCCCCACGTGCACCATGAAAAACGGATAGACCAGGCGTTTCAGCGCCTCCGCCCGCACCGCCGCGAGCATGCCGAAGTAATCGGCCAAATGTTGCAAGGCGGCATCCAGGCGCCCGCCGCGCTCGCCCGCGCCAAGCATGCTGCGTTCCAGCTCCGAGACTGCCGTGGCATCGCCGCCCAAGGCCTCGCTGATGCTGCGGCCGCTCTCCAACCCTTGCTCCATGGCCCGCAGCCAGCCCGCCTGCGCCCGCGGCAGGCCGCCCGCCAGCATCACCGCCGCCGCCTGCCGGATGCCAAAGCCAGCCGCCAGCAACTTCGCCAACTCAGCGTAAAATAGATGTTTCTGCTGTGCCCGCATCGCTCGCTCAAGACGTTACACGCCCACTCCCGGCCACCAAGCTGCATTTGCAGAAATTGCTTGCCTGCGCAGACATTCGCATTGACCTTGCCTCCGCGCCCGTGGACCTAGCTTTTCCTACCCGTCCTTCCCGTCCTTCCCGTCCTTCCCACACCGACCGACTGTCGCGGCAGCTGATGGCGCACGCCTGGCTGGCGGTGATGCTGGGAGTGTCGGCAACCCACGCGCAGGGGGCGGCGCCAGCAGCGGCAGCGACGGCGGCGGATTATGTTGAAGGCGAGGCCTTGGTGATTTTCAAACCGGACATCACCACCGCCAACGCCCGCCAGGCCAGCAGCCGCCACCGCGCCAATTTTGTTAGAAAATACGAGTGGCTGTCGCGCCAGCGTCAGCGGGTCCACTGCCACGTCCGTTCCGACACGCAATCCACCGCCGCCCTCATAGCCGAGCTGCAAGGCGACCCCGGGGTTGAATCGGCCGAGCCGAACTACCGGCGGTATTTCACCAGCATGGCGGCACCCAACGACCTGGATTTCACCAAGCTCTGGGCGCTGCGCAACACCGGCCAAACGGTCAATGGCCTCGTCGGCACCGCCGGGGCGGACATCCGGTTCCTCGACGCCTGGGACTTGGCCAAACCCGCCACCACTCAGATTATCATCGCCGTGCTCGACACCGGCATGGATCTGGCCCACCCGGATCTGGCCGCCAATCTGTGGCGCAACCCGGGGGAAATCGCCGGCGACGGCCTCGACAACGACGGCAACGGCCTCGTGGATGATTGCCATGGCTACGATTTTGCCGACGCCGATGCCGACCCCACCGATGCCGACCTGCACGGCAGCCACGTCGCTGGCATCATTGCCGGCGTGTCCAACAACGGCCAGGGCATCACCGGCACCTCGTATCAGGCCCGCCTCATGCCGCTCAAAATCTCCTCCGACGGGCTGTCCATCGACACCGCCGCGGAGATTGCCGCCATCGATTACGCGGTGATGATGAAAGCGCGCGGCGTCAACGTGGTGGCCATCAATGCCTCGTTCGGCGGGGCATATTCCACCACCGCCGAGAGCAATGCCATCCAAGCCGCCGCCAATGCCGGAATCGTCTTTTGCGCGGCGGCGGGCAACGAGAGCAGCGACAACACCACCACGCCGACCTATCCAGCCAACTACCGCCTTCCTAACATGATCGTCGTCGCCGCCAGCGATTCCACCGACCACCTCGCCGCGTTTTCCAACTACGGCACCAAAGTGGATCTCGCCGCGCCCGGCACCGACATTTTTTCGACCATCCCCACCTGGAAGGGCACCATCACCAGCGCCTTGAAGCGCGGCACCACGAACTACGCCACCACAACGCTGACCCATGGTGGCTTCACCGCGGGCATCAGCGGCACGGTTTATTCCTGCGGGCTTGGCTATGTGGCCGACTTCCCCGCAGCCGTGGCCGGCAACATCGCCCTGATTCAACGCGGCACCTTGACCTTTGCCGCCAAAGTGAGCAACGCCATGCACGCCGGCGCCACCGCCGTGGTCATCTATAACAACACCACCGGATCCATCAACGGCACGCTGGCAACCAGCATTCCCTACTCAACCGCCGCCACCTGGCTCCCCGCCCTGACCATCTCGCAAGCCGATGGCCTGGCACTGCTCGCGGCGCTGCCCGCCACCGCCACCTTGTCTAACACAGTAGCGC
Source organism: Akkermansiaceae bacterium (assembly GCA_903934285.1). GTDB lineage: Bacteria > Verrucomicrobiota > Verrucomicrobiia > Verrucomicrobiales > Akkermansiaceae > Luteolibacter. The sequence goes on from CAIZNN010000219.1 coordinate 12,758, forward strand.
CCGCCACCATCTACACCTACGAAGACGGCACCTCGATGGCCACCCCGTATGTGACCGCCGCGGTGGCCTTTGCCGCCCAGAATTTCCCCGCCGAGTCCGCCACCCAGCGCGTCGCGCGCGTTGTCAACCAGGGCAGCGCGCTGAGTGCTTTGACCGGCAAGGTCATCAGCGGCAAACGGCTCAACCTCGCGCGCATCGTTGACACCGACGCCAACGGGCTGCCGGATTGGTGGGAGATCGCCTATTTTGCCGCCATCGGCGTCAGTCCCGCCGCCGATGCCGATGGCGACGGGTTTCCCAATCTCGAGGAATTCCAGATCGGCAGCCCACCTAACATGACTACCGCGCTCGCCATTTACAAAACCGAGATCGTGCCAAACGGGACTAACAAGGACTTCCGCATCAGCTTTCCCACGGCCGCCGGCGTCACCTATCGGGTCGAGCGCAATGATTCCCTCGCCGCTGGCTCCTGGCTCCAACTCGGCAGCAATGTGAGCGGCACCGGCACGCCCGCCAGCGCCACCGATGGCGGTGCCGTCACCCTGCATCCGCGGCGGTTTTACCGGGTGCGCCGCGTCGCGCCGTGACGCGGCGGGCGGGCGTTTCAAGGAGCGGCACGGGGGATTTTGATGGCAATGTGCCGCCATCCGGCGGATGCTCGCGGCGTGCAGTCCACTCTGGCCATAGTGATCCGGCTCACCCGCCTGACCGACACCAGCCTCATCGTCCACTGGTTCAGCCAGGATCACGGGTTGATCAAGACAGTGGCGACAGGCGCCCGCCGCCCCAACAGCCCGTTTGCGGGCAAGTTGGACCTGTTTTTCGGTGGCGATATCTGTGTGCTGCGCGCCCGGCGCGGCGAGCTGCACCGGTTGCGCGAGGTGGCCATCCGGGATTGGCGCGACGGACTGCGCCGCCACTACAGTTCCACCTTGTTGGCGGCCTACTTTTGCCAACTCCTCGAATCGGCAGTGGAACCCGAACATCCCGATCCGCAACTCTTCGACTTGCTGCAACGCGCCCTCGACCACCTCGCCACCGCCACTGCCAGCCTGCGCGCGCTGCGCCACTTCGAGTCCGAGCTGGCCCGCTTGCTGGGCGTGGCCGACCCGCAGCGCCCCGCCCATCTCTGCCTGCCGGAGACGCTCGGACCCCTGCCCGCCTCCCGTCAGATCCTCCTTGCACAACTTGCCCCACCCGAAAATTTTAACTCGCCAAAGCCGCAACGCCCCTGATATTACCCTTCACAGAACTCATCCCATGGACTCGCCCACCGCCACCCTCATCACCATCCTTCGCGAACGACTCCAAGCACTGCGTGACGCCGGCGACCTGCAGGAAGCGCTCCACGCCGCCAGCGCCGCCGTTGAGAAAACCCAGCAAAGCCTCGGCCAGGATCTCGATAGCATTGATGCCTTTGCCGACGCCTTGGAACTGCGTGGCGAGCTGCTCCGCGAACTCGGCCATCACGAGGCGGCCTGCGACGACTATCGCCAGGCCATCGACCAACTCGACAGCCGGCCGGACCGGCTCGACCAAATCGGCCGCCTGCATGCCGCCCTGGGTGCGGTGCATGACGCGTCGGGCGACACCGCGCGAGCCATTGACCACTGGCGCGAGTCGATGAGTTATTTCGAACGCCACGACCCGCCACTGGTATTGGATGTGGCGGCCTTGGCCAACAATCTGGGCTTCCTCGCAAAGGCGGCCAATGACTTGGATGCCGCCGAAACGTATTTTCTCAAGGCGCTGGAAATTTTGCACGAGCATCTCGGCCAGGAGCATGAGGAAACCGCCGCGGTTTCCAACAATCTGGGCGCCCTCTATCTGGCTGCCAAGTGCCATGAGCAGGCGCGCGAGATGCACATGATGGCCTTGGAAACCCGCCGCAAACTCTTCGGCGAAGAGCACCCCGACACCGCCCAATCCCATAACAACCTCGCCCTCGCGTTGTTGGAAACCGGCGATCGCGCGTGGGCACGCCGCCATTTCGAACGAGCCCTCGCCGGCTTTGAAGCACTCGGCGCGGCCTATGCCGACGACCTGGAAGCCGTGGCGGCGAACTATTGCGACTTCTTGCGCGAGGAGGGCGAAAGCAGCCAAGCCGACCGCATCGCCGAACGGGTGCAAGCGGTGCTCACCGCCGGGCGCGCCGGCACCTGCTAGAGCGGGCCATCCCTGGCATCCAGCTGCGCCACGGCCAGCGCCGCGATGCCTTCCTTGCGGCCGATGAAACCCATGGTTTCATTGGTGGTGGCCTTGATGCCCACCCGCGCGGCGGCAATCCCGAGGGCCTCGCCGATGTTGCAGCGCATCGCCTCGCGATACGGCAGGATTTTCGGCGCCTCGGCAATGAGCGTCGCGTCCACATTAATGATGGCATAGCCCGCCTGCGCCGCCAGCTCACGGCATTTCTCCAGAATCCGCAGCGAACACATATCCTTGCAGCTCGCATCCCCAGGCGGAAAATAATGCCCTATGTCCGGCTCGCCCAGCGCCCCGAGCACCGCGTCGGCTATGGCGTGGCACAGCACATCCGCATCGGAATGCCCTGCCAACCCGTGACTGTGCGGAATGGTCACCCCACCCAGCACCAGCGGGCGGTTGACCACCAAGGGATGAACGTCGTAACCGATGCCTGTCATGGGAAAAATGGTGGAGCGGGGAGGCGCGAAGGCGCGGGCTTTGTTGTTAGAGAATCTCGTGCACCGGGAGGTGGCCGTTGGTGGCGACGATGGACCAGGCATCGGCATGGCCCGGCACGGCAGTTAGATCCACCTTGCCCCCGGCGGTTTCCACCAGCAACTGGCCGGCGGCAATATCCCACAGCGAAATGCGCGACTCGATATAGGCATCCAGGCGGCCGCAGGCGATATAGGCCATGCCGAGGGCGGCGGAGCCCATCATGCGCATCTTGCGGGCCCGCAGCGAGGCTTTGCGGAACCGCTCAATACCGGTGTGCAACGCCGCCTCATCCTTGCCGCAGCCAACAAACAAAATCGCCTCGCCAAACTCCGCACGCGTGCTGGCTTGGATCGGACGGCCGTTGAGCATGGCCGCACCGCCCTTGGCCACCGTCCACGTCTCGCCCACCATCGGGTCGTGGATGACCCCGACGACAATTTCGCCGGCCACCCGCAGCGCGATGGACACGCAAAAATGCGGGATGCCATAGAAGAAGTTCACCGTGCCATCGATCGGATCGACGATCCATTGGCGCGCCGCGTCTTGATTGCCGGCGAGCCCTTCCTCGCCATACAGGGCATCGGCGGGGTGCTCACCTAACAAAATTGCGGTGATCAGGTCTTGCGCGCTCTTATCCAAGGCCAGCTTGATGTCGTGATGGGTGGCTTCATCCACCACGGCCGCGTGGCCGAAGTTCGCGCGCAACAAGTGTCCCGCTTCAAGCGCGGCGTGAGTGGCAAGTTCGAGGTCGGTCATGGGGGGGTAGGGAAAGCACGAAATCCTAAACGGAAGAAGAAGACAGAAGACCGCTGCGCTGCAAGACACAAGACAGAAGACAAGAAAAAGACACAGCGCATTTCTTGTCTGCCGTCTTGCAGCGCAGCGATCTTCCGTCTTGCAGCGCAGCGGTCTTCTGTCTTCTTTCTTGTGTCTTCAATTGCCGGGTCTTTCATGTAGCGCCACGATGGCGGTGACGAGGCGATGGGCCAGCGCGAGTTTGGAGGCGGCGGGCAGCGCCTCGTTATGATCGGGATAGACCAGGAGCACCTCGTTGGTGTCGGAATCAAACCCGCAGCCGGCAGTTGACACATCATTGGCAATGATGAGGTCGCAATGCTTGCCGACGAGCTTGGCGCGGGCGTTGGCTTCGAGGTGCTCGGTTTCGGCGGCGAAGCCGACGAGCGTGCCGCTGAACCCGAAGCCGCTGCGGGCCGCGCCGAGAATATCGGGGGTGCGCACCAACTCGAGGGTGAGGGTGGCGCCGGCTTTCTTGATTTTATGGGGTGCCACGCGCGCCGGCGTGTAATCGGCCACCGCCGCGGCAAACACCGCGATGTCCATGCGTGCCAGGCAGTGCGCCACTGCGGCGTGCATTTCAGCGGCGGTTTCCACCGGGATGAAATCGACCCGCTCCGGCACATCCAGCGCGGTGGGGCCGGAGATGAGCAACACCGAGTGACCAGCGTGAATGAACGCCTGGGCCAAGGCATAACCCATCTTGCCCGACGAACGATTCGTCAGAAACCGCACCGGATCGAGCGGTTCGCGGGTCGGCCCGGCGGTGATGAGAACGTGCACGCGGCGAGTGTGCGGCTCAATCGGCCGCTGGCAAGTGACAAGTGCCGGCATCTGGCGGCTGCTCCCACACCTTCGCCCGCAGCGCTTCGGCGGCGGCCCGCACTTCGGCGTCCTTTTTGCTGCGGCCCTTGCCGGTGGCCAGCACCTGCTTGCGCCAGGACACTTCGGCGAGGAAGACGCGGCGGTGATCCGGGCCGCTCTCGCTGCGGATCATGTAGGCCGGGGCCTGCGGGTGCAGCGCTTGCAAGCATTCCTGCAGTTCGCCTTTCGGGTTGCGTTCCTCCGGGCTGGCGGCCATCCCGCCGAGTTCCGCCTCAAACAAGCGCAACACCAACTCGCGCGCCGGCACCGGTCCGGCATCCAGATAGACCGCGCCGATCAACGCCTCAAAGGCATCCGCCAGCGTGGACGCGCGGCGCCGGCCGCCGGAGGCCTCCTCACCTTTTCCCAACAACACGTAGGTGCCCAAATGAATGGCGCTAGCAAAGCGTGCCAAGGCCCGCCGCGACACCACCCGGGCGCGCAACTTGGTGAGCCGGCCTTCGGTGAAATCCGGAAACCTCCGGAACAACTCCTCCGTCACAATCAATTGCAGCACCGCATCACCCAGAAACTCCAACCGCTGGTTGTCAAAATGCGGACTGGCCGATTCGTAGGCCAAGCTCGGATGTGTCAATGCCTCTGCAAGGAGCAGGGAATTGCGGAATTTGTAATGGATCCGGTTCTCGAGGGGCTGCATCGGCGCGGGTGCGGGCGTTCCTTCTCCCTCGTCCGGATCGTTGCCGATCCCAATGAGAAAGATGGGGTGGACGACGGGACTCGAACCCGCGACAACCGGAATCACAATCCGGGGCTCTACCAACTGAGCTACGACCACCATTTCAGGCGGGACGCGCAAGCTAGAAGATCCGCGCCGACTTGGGAAGCGAAAAATGCACCGGGCGCGCTGAAATCGCAAACCCGCTGGCTGGCGTCGCGGTTGGCCTGCGCATAAGTTGCGTTACTTCATGCCCTCCCCGCCATTGCTCGCCGCGCTGTTTGAGAGCCCCGCCACTTGGCAGCTGGCCGCCTCCGGCCAGGTTGCGGGGCATGCGGCGGCGGCGGCGGTGGCCGCTGGCGGTGCCGGTTGGCGCGCCGCCGCGCACGAACCGCACCCGTGGTGGCGCGTGGATTTCGGGCGCAGGCTGCGCTTCGGTGGGGTCGTCATCGCCTGGCCCGACGGGTTGACGCCGCGGGCCAACGTGATGGAGGTTTCGGCCGATGCCCCCCCATGCCGGGCGTCACCTGGCAGCTGCCGGGCTTGCGACTCGCCCCACCGCAGCCCCCGGGGCCGCCGCCTCATTGCCGCCACCCTTGCCAACGGCGATCCTCTCGAACTCAATGCCATCGGCAATCTTCTTTCACGACAAACCACACCCCGCCCTGGGGAGCGCCGGCATCCTGCCGGCTGTGTTTGGCATCCTGCCGAACACTCTTGCGGGCGTCCGCCCAATACGGTTTACGTAGCCCCCATTGGGTGTGGCAAGTGCCAAGTAAACCGTATTGGGCGTCCCGCCGGGAAACATGGGAATGGCATCAGGGGAGCTGACTGGAGAAAAACACAAAGAGCTTTCCCCTGCGCATCGAATCAATGAGGCTGCAATGACCGCTCAATCGCCTTGAGAATCCCGATGCGTCCACTGCCGGTCTTGGATGACGACACGATCACCTCCAGCGGTTGCGCCTGCTCCCGGACCACCGCCTCTTGAAACAAGCTGATGTTGGCTTGCACCTTGCCGGGCGCCAGCTTGTCGGCCTTGGTGAAGACCAGCACATAAGGCACCCGGCAGCCGGCCAGCCAATTGACGAAATCCACGTCGATGCGCTGCGGCGGCAACCGCGAGTCCACCAACACAAACACCGCGGCCAGATTCTGCCGTTGCTCCAGATAATCCTTGATCAACACACTGAAATCATACTTCTGATGCTTGGTCACCTGCGCAAAACCATAGCCCGGCAGGTCCACCAAGCTCCACGCCTCATTCATCACGAAAAAATTCAGCAAGCGGGTCTTGCCCGGCAGCGCCGACACCTTGGCCAAGTGGTCCTTGCCGCAGAGCTTGTTGATCATCGACGACTTGCCGACGTTGGAGCGGCCGACAAAGGCAAACTCACGCCAATCCCATGCGGGACAAGCGTCGATGGCCGCAGCGCTGCGGTGGAAAGTGGCAGATTTGATCTTCATGGATGCTCACGGTGCTGGTGGGCCAGCCCGTCAGCGCCGATCAAACCCCTTCGCCCCGGCCGCGGCGAGAACCAATTTTCCCGCCTGCTGGAAATGCCCGCACCGATTCTCAAAACTCCTGACCTCGCGTGAGAGCCAAAGCAACTGGCAACCGTAAAATCAAGGATTTAGATGTTTGGAGTCCCATGGCTGTGAGTTCTGCATAGATGATACCAAAATGCTCCGGGCGGGACGCCCGGGCCACCGTGGCGCGGGCATCCTGCCCGCCGCCTTCTGTTATAAGGCCAGGTGCAAAACTGACAATATTGGGCGTCCCACCCGATACGGTCAGGCTAGACAAT
>CAIZNN010000220.1 GCA_903934285.1 Akkermansiaceae bacterium
CCCGGCGGCGGTGTCCCCGGCGGCGGTGTTCCCGGCGGCGGTGTCCCCGGCGGCGGTGTCCCCGGCGGCGGTGTCCCCGGCGGCGACGTTCCCGGCGGCGGTGTCCCCGGCGGCGGTGTTCCCGGCGGCGGTGTTCCCGGCGGCGGTGTTCCCGGCGGCGGTGTTCCCGGCGGCGGCGCTCCCCGCGGCGGCGTTGCCCACTGCCTCTTCGAAGCGCTTGAGGCCGCGGTCCAGCGTCTGGTTGAAACTGGCTTCCTCTTGTTCGAGGGTGGCGCGGATGGCGGCGTGGCGGGCGAGCAGTTCGGGGAACACGTCGCCCATTTGCGCGACGAGGGTGGCGACCAGCGCGCCGAAAAACGGCTTGTCGCCGGAGAAGCCGAGCTGACGGCCGTATCTAACGGCGCGGCGGAGGATCCGGCGCAACACATAGTTGCGGCCGTTGTTGCCGGGCATGATGCCATCGGCAATCGAGAACGACAGCGTGCGCAAGTGGTCGGCAATGACGCGGAAGGCGATGGCGGTCTTGAGCTCATCGGCAAACAGCGCGCGGTCGGCGCCGGGTTGCGGGTAGATGTTGACGTAGGTCTTGCCGCTGAGCTCCTCGAGCTTGCGGAACAACGGCTGGAAGACGTCGGTGGCGTAGTTGCTAGGTTTGGTGGAAAAGTCGGTGAAGCCCTTGGTGCCCTGGATGATCGAGCAGGCGCGCTCGAAGCCCATGCCGGTATCGACGTGCTTGGCGGGCAGTTCGCGGAACGATCCATCGGCCTCGGCATTGTACTGGATGAAAACGAGGTTCCAGATTTCGATGCAGAGGTCGGAGTCGTTGTTGACGAGTTTGCCTTGCGAGTTGCCGTCCGGGGTGAGATCGACGTGGAGTTCCGAGCAGGGGCCGCAGGGGCCGGTCTCGCCCATCATCCAGAAGTTGTCCTTGACGCTGCCAAGGACGATGTGGATGGCGGGGTCGCAGCCTTTGGCGCGGAACAGGGCGGCCCACAGGTCCCAGGATTCCTGGTCGAACTCGCCGGGATCGCCGGGTTGCGGGCCATAAACCGAGGCGTAGAGGCGGTTGGCAGGCAGGCCCCAGCGATCGACCACCAACTCCCAGGCCCAGGCGATGGCTTCCTGCTTGAAGTAATTGCCGAACGACCAATTGCCGAGCATTTCAAAAAACGTGTGGTGATAGGTGTCGTAGCCGACGTCTTCGAGGTCGTTGTGTTTGCCGCCGGCGCGGATGCACTTCTGGGTATCGGCGGCGCGGGGCGGATCGTAGGGGGCTTTTTCGATGCCGAGGAAAAACGGCACGAACGGGTTCATCCCGGCATTGGTGAAGAGCAAACCGGGCGACTGCGGCAGCAGCGAGGCGGACGGCACAACGGTGTGCTGCTTTTCACGGAAAAAACTCAGGAAGCTCTGGCGGATGGCGGCGGCAGTCATGGACGCACCTGTCAAACCACGAATCGCGCCGCGTGGCACGGAAAATATTCCAAAGTGGCTGGAATGGCCGGCTGGAATGGCCGGTTGGCCGCCGGGTCGCCGGGTCGCCGGGTCGCCGGGTCGCCGGGTCGCCGCCGGCCAGGTGCCGTGGTGTCTCACGAGGTCGGCTTGGGGGCGAGGGGCGGTTCGTCGCCGGGGGCGGGAGTGACGAGTTGGACCGGGCTGAGGATGGCTTTGAGTTCATCGCTCCACTCGCGGGCGCGAGCATGGGTGAGGTGCTTTTCGATATGGGCGACCATGCGCAGCGCGGCGGCGCGTTGATCGCCATTGCGGAACAAGTCCATTTCCATTTGCCATTGCAGGTCCGGCAAGGTTTCGGTGAGGAATTTTTCCAATGCGGCCGGCCGGCCGGTTTCCGGTGCCAGGTTGCGGCCGTTGGTTTTGCTTTTCACGCTGCTTTCCTCAAACATCACTCCTGCCTGACGAATCCGCTTGAGCCAGGCGCCTCGCAATGCCTCGAGGTCGCCCGCCGCGCGATACTGCGGCAGCAACACCACATCGTAAACCTCGTCGATATGCAGCGGCGAAAACGGCCATTTTTTCAATTTGATGCGGTCGACGTCGTAGGCGCGCGCAAACACGGTGGTGATGACACTCTGCCCCAAAACCTCCTGTTGGCTGGCGAGGGTGGCCGCATCGCTGAACAGGCTGTCGATAATCTGTTGGCCTTCGGGTGCCAGTTTGTCGGGCGCGGCGTCCTCCGAGGCCGCCTGCAGGGTGAGCACCAGCCAGCGCAGTTGATGCATCAGCGCGCGCCGCAGGCTGGCATGCGCCAACCGCTCGTCTTCCTGTTTTTTCCAATCGCGAAACTCCGATGCCTTGCGATGGCGATTCTCAAAGTTCACCTTCTCCACACATTTCAGATAGAATTCGACCGCCGCCTCCTCACTGGCCATGGCCTCGCGATAGGCGACGGTGGCCGCACGGAAGCGCGCATCCACCCGTGCGGTGGCCGTGCCGCGGAGTTTCTCGAGATTGCCCAGCAGCGCCTCGCGATCGGCCGGTGACAATGAATCGCTTGCGGCGGTGGCGGTCACCACGGCAAGGCCCAGGACGAGAAGCAGCGCGCGCATGGGCGGCGTTATCGCAGATGCCCGCGGGCTAGCCAAGCGCGGAAGCCCCAATGCCAGCAAAAACCTTCGGGCTGGCGCGGGCGTGCACGAGGAGGGGATCGAACCCCCGACCGACCGGGTGTAAACCGGTTGCTCTACCGCTGAGCTACCCGTGCGGCGCGCCCCCCAGAGCATGCCGCCCGACCGCGGTAAAGCAAGCCCCGAGTGTTGCGGACTTGCGATCCGGCCACGGAGGTGGTTTGTTTCCACCACGCATGCATCTACGCCTATCGGATCAAGAACTTGCCACCCTGGTGGAAATGGTTAGCCTCGCCGCCAATGTGGCTTCGTGGAATCAAAAGGAAAGCGCCGACGTGCAGGTGGCCGCGTTCGAGGCGCTGGAGAGCAAGATCCTCGAGCGGGCGGGCCAAGCCGGGCTCGCCGGCTGGGTTGAGTTTGATGAGGAAAGCCAGCGCTTCCGGGTCAAACCGGAGGTGGAGGAGGGGCTGTTTTACCACGAATGTTACGATGAGTTCCGCAATGAGAGTTTCTGGGAGGAATTGGCGGTGCGCTTGGCGGATCGCGATTTGGCGCGGGCCATTGGCATGATGGCCTGGGAAAAACTCAGTGAGGAGGAGCGCCGCGCCCGCACCGCCGCTTGGGAAAAACGCTATTGGGAGGAGTTTTCCAAACACGGCGTCGATCACATCGTCGTCGTCACCCCACCCGGCGAAGGCTAGGCCCTGCCACAACTGCACCCTTCCTGACCCCGGCTTTGAATTGACGCGGAATTGACCGGCCAAGCCGGAAAATGACATGGCACTCTTCCTGCCGACAAGCGTTGGGGTTTGACGGCCTGCAACCCCCACGGATTACGGATTCCGCCGATTGAGACAAAGACGCAAGACTGCAAGACGCAAGACTCAAGAGAAGAGCAGATGCAGAAGCGCTGCGCGCTCTTCTCTAGCCCAAGTTTCTTAAACGACCGTTTGAATTTGGGTTTTTTCGCCCGTTTCCTACTGGATTTTGTATGCTTCAAAAACGCAAGTCGTTGATAATCAACATGTGTGTTTTTAGAAAGTCGAAATGTAGTGCCTAACGATCAAAAATATTTCTTGCTTGGTTTCGCCCCAGCCCGTTATCTTTCCGG
>CAIZNN010000221.1 GCA_903934285.1 Akkermansiaceae bacterium
CGATCCAGTAATTGCCACGCATCTCACCAGCGTTCGAAGCACTACAATCTTGCATTCCAAGCATATCCCAGAAGCCGATCCCGTCATTTCCGACAAACCCATACAGGTTTTCTCCGCCTGCTTCCCCGATCGGGTCCCTGGATGGCCAATAAGGGATACCCGACACGGTTTTCGTAAGCGTAGGGCGGGTTTTCCGGCGTGGTTGTGCGGGTTGGCGGCGGTTTGCCGGGTGCGTTTTGCTAGACAACTGAAAAAAATCCCAGACGCGGTTTTTTGCGGTGAGATTGCGACGCCCGGGCGGGGGTGCTGTGCGGAAGTAAGCCATCTTTCAAGCGCAGTGATAGCGGCTTTGGGCGGCTAAAGGAAGGAGATTCTTCAGGCTTTTTTGCTGGCTGCCGGTCTCGGATGGGTGGGTCTTGCAGTGGATGACGGTCTCGTCCCGCCGCCTGGCTCAAAGCCCGCGGCGGGAATGCAAAACGCCGGGCAGCTTGAGAGCGTTGCGGTCACAGGAACCGCAACTATGACTCCAACGCTACGACCCGGCCAGAAGGTTCATACGGTGCATGGGACCCCGCTTATGCTCAAGCGACCCAATTGTAGGTGGATTCTAAGGACTGGCCCCACAGACCAAACTACGATGACAATTTGGCAAATCGACACGATAATAATTCGGCTTTTAACATAAAATGTTTTACTCCGGGAACTGACCGCAGACACGTTCTTCACGCCTTTCACACGTAAACACAAAGGTTCCCAAGAAAACGTCGATTCCGTACTTTAGCACAGCCACGCTAACAACGCTAATGATAACGCCACATGTAAGGAGTCCGCTTGGAAATCTCTCCATGTAAAAATATTCCGCTCCTACAATAATGGCAGGGATTCCCATCCACAGCAGTCTTGCCCTCTTGCATCCTGCGCTGATGGTTATCTCGATAGGTGCTACAATCCAAAAAAAGAGGAGATTAAAGCCAGCTAACAAGAACATATCGAGCGCTCCAGCGTAGAGTACCTCTCCTAAACTATTCACCATGTATCCATGAACTTCATTGCGTAACAAATAGCCATCAACGCCAATGCAAATCGAAGAACATACAAAAGGAAGGACCAAAACAAACACCCCATATCTGTCAGCGGTCACCCAAAGTGCACCACCTGATGGTCACTTGTTAGGATTCAAAGTGCACCACTTGCGGATGTAAAACCGCTTCCCTCAGGGCACTGCCAATGTGCTTGAATCGGGGAGCATGTCCAACATCCTCGAAGTGCCCCAACAACAAGCCATTCAAGCCCTGATCGCCAAAGGCTGGTCAGTCCGTCTCATTGCCCGCACGCTGGGCGTCAACCGCCGCACGGTGAAGCGCTACGCCGCTGGGGCCGCGCCAAAGTGCACCACTGAAGTGACCACCGGCTCCGCTGATACGGACGAGCCAAAGTGCACCACCCAAGTGACCACCGGCTCCGCTGTTGCGGACGAGTCAAAGTGCACCACTGAAGTGACCACCGGCTCCGCTGTTGCGGACGGGCCAAAGTGCACCACCCAGGTGACCACCGGCTCGCGCAGCTTGTGCGGCAAGTTGCAGGAGGTCATTGCGCCAATGCTTGAACTCGGTTTGAGCGCCCAGCGTATCTATCAGGATCTGGTGGCCGGGCATGGATTTGGCGGCTCCTATCCGTCGGTGCGGCGCTACGTGGCCAAGCTCAAGGCGAGCGAGCCGGAGCGGGTCTGGCGCATTGAGTGTCAGCCGGGTGAGGAGATGCAGGTGGATTTCGGGCTTGGCGCGCCCCTTGTCGAGGCCGGCGGCAAAACCCGGCGGACGTGGATGTTCCGGTCGGTTTTGAGTTACTCGCGTAAGGGTTACAGCGAGGTGGTGCTGCGCCAGGACACCGAAACGTTCATCCGGGTGCTCGAAAACGCCGTTCGGTATTTCGGCGGGGTGCCCCAGTTGCTCAATTTGGACAACCTCAAGGCCGCGGTGATCAAGGCGGATTGGTATGATCCTGCCATGAACCCGAAACTGGCGGATTTTTGCCGCCATTACGGCATGACGCCGATGCCCTGCCGCTCCAACACGCCCCGGCACAAGGGCAAGGTGGAGCGGGGCGTGGGCTATGCCAAAAACAACGCGCTCAAGGGACTGCGGTTCGCCTCGCTTGTCGAGGAGAACGCCCATCTGATTCACTGGGAAGAGCATGTGGCCGACAAGCGGGTGCACGGCACGACCCGGCGGCAGGTGGTCGCCGTTTTTGAGGAAGAGCGCAAGGCGCTTGGACCGTTGCCGGCGTCGGTTTACGAGAGCTACCGGGAGGAGCGCCGCCGGGTGCATCGGGACTGTTTCGTGGAGGTGGACAAGGCGTACTACGAGGCCCCGCCGGAGTTCATCGGGCGGCAGGTGTGGGTGCGCTGGGACGGGCGGATGGTGCGTCTGTTCAACGAGCGCATGGAACAGGTTGCCTGTCATGCGCGGCTGGAACCGGGCAGGTTCAGCCGTTGCCTGGGCGTGCGGGGACTGCACGGCAGCATCAAGGAAAGCACCGACTACTGGCGCTCGCGGGCTGCGGCGTTGGGAGAGTCGGCGGGCCGCTGGGCGCGCCGGGCGCTCGAACAACGCGGCGCCGAGGCGATCCGCAGCATCATCGCGCTGTGCCAAATGGCCGAAAAACGCCGCGCCACCGATGTCAATGCAGCCTGCTCCAAGGCCATGGACGCCACAGCCGCTCTGCCCGCCTTGCGGACCATCAAACAACTGTTGGAAGCCGGAGACCAAGCCCCGGGGCAGATCCAAATGGAGCTGCGCGAGGTCGATCCGATCATTAGGCCGCTGGCCGCCTACGCCGATTTCATCCGCAGCAGGGGCCCCGACAGTGACTTTTTCCACCCCGAAACCACCACGCTAACAGAATCGCAAACCCCATCCAAAGCATCATGAGCCAAATCGCCACCCTCAAAATCCACGCCCGCAAACTCCGTCTTGGCGGCCTTGCCGAATCGCTCGAAACACGCCTGCTGGAGGCATCCTCCAACCGGCTGGGCCACGACGAGTTCCTCGAACTGCTCTTTCAAGACGAACTGGCCGTGCGCGAGGGACGCACGGCAGCCCGGCGGTTCAAGAGCGCGGATTTCCGCGAATCGCGCAGTTTGGACGGATTTGATTTCAGCTTCAATCCGTCCATTCCGCGTGACCGGGTCTATCAATTGGCGACCTGCCGCTTCGTGGCCGAAGCCCGCGACGTGCTGCTGGTGGGGCCGCCGGGAGTCGGCAAAAGCCACCTCGCCCAGGCCCTCGGACGCGAGGCCATCCGCCTTGGGCACACCGTGTATTACCGCTCGATTTTCGATCTGGTGCGCGATCTGGCGGCCAGCGAAGGGGGCGCCGAGGAGAGCCGGTTGCTGGCCCGTTATCTCAAGCCCGATCTGGTTATCATCGACGATATGGGCCTGAAAAGCCTGCCGGCGCGCAGCGGCGAACTGCTGTTGGAAATCATCCTGCGCCGCCACGAGGTCCGCTCCACCATCATGACATCCAACCGGCCGGTGGATGAATGGGGCAAGCTGTTAGGCGACGTGCCCGCCGCCGGCGCCATCCTCGACCGCTTGCTGCACCGCGCCGAGGTCATTGCCATCAACGGCCGCAGCCACCGCCTGGCGGGCAGTGTTGCCGACAAGCAGCAAGGTGTGGACTCCGCCGCCAAAGGTGCGGGCAAACGGCGCAACTCAGAGGACCACGGCAGCTGAGGTCAATCCGGCCGCGCCCGGCTCCGACGAGCCTGGGCGGGGCCCATTCTCGCCGGGCGCTCCGTCCCAGCCCCCAACAAATCAGCGGTCAAACGCCACTTTCCCCTTGCCACCCCTCCCAATACCCATCAAACAAATCGCCATCCGAAGTGGTGCACTTTGAAGTGACCACAGGTGGTGCATTTTGAAGTGACCGGTGACA
>CAIZNN010000222.1 GCA_903934285.1 Akkermansiaceae bacterium
CATCACCCGAACCGCAAATTCTGGGTTGTGGAGCACCCCCCGAAGGCCGTTTGGCCCCCAATCTTAGGGACTTTCAGCCTCTAACAAACTGTCCGGTTTTGCTCAGGCGAGAAATCCGGTTTTGCTCAGTCGCCGACACCGGGAAAATTTGTGCTTGTGTGACCGTTGCGACACCGTAGCCTCGGGTTTTACCTTCGCGCCATGAGATCGCCCGTCCGCCCCCTTCTGCTCGGCTCTGTGCTGTTGCTCGCTGCCGCCTTGGTCAGTGGTTGCGACCGGCTGCGCGGGTTGACCACCAAGCTCAAACAAGAGGTTGCCGCGAAGGGCACCGCCGCCGCCCTTGGCAGCCCGCAGATCGTGACCCTCGACGCCTCGACCTACGACGCGTTCATTGCCCAGAAGGGCAAACTTGTCATTGTCGATTTCTACGCCGATTGGTGTGGTCCCTGCCGCATGCTGGGCCCGATGCTCGAAAAGGCCGCCGCCGCGCATCCGGCCGTGGTGTTCATCGGCAGGGTTAACGTGGACTACGAAAAACCGCTCGCCGCGCAACAGCAGGTCCGCAACATCCCCGACGTGCGCATTTTCAACGCCGGGCATGAGGTCGATCGGTTCGTCGGCTGCCCGAGTGAGCCCGAAATCATGGACAAAATCGCAGGTTTGGCCCAAGGGATCACGCCCGCCGCAGCAGGCGCAGCGACCACCCCCGCCAAGTCGTTCGAGGAGGCGGTGACGCCGATGCCGAAAAACTGGTTGCCGCCGGGCCTCCAGAAACGCTGAAGCGCCCCGGGTGCATGCCGCCCCTGGCACCCCCAATGACCGCCTCAGCAAAAATCGCGCCATCCAAAAATCTCTTCTCGACAATCGCTCATCCCACTCCTAGCTTTCCGCTCCACCCACACAATATGATCCGTAAATTCATTCCTAACGCCCTGGCCCTCGGCCTCATCGTCAGCGCCACCGCCCAGACTCCGGCCAAGCCGGCAGCCCCTGCCACCGCCGTCACCCCGGCCGTGTCCGCCACTCTGGATGCTGGCGCAGTGCCCGAAGCCCCGCCCAAGCCGGTGCTTGATCCGGCCGTCGTCAAGACGGATTCCTCGTACGCCTTGGGCTTCCGCACCGGCGGCAGTTTCGCCCAACAATTCGGCCGCTTCGGCGTGGCGGTGACCGATCTCGACACCGAGAGCTTCCTCAAGGGCTTTCTGGCCGCCTTCAAGGGCGACAAGCCCGGCCTCGACGAGGAAAAACTGCAGGCCGCCATGCAAGCGCTCGGCGATCTGCTGCAAACCCGCGAAAAACAATCCGCTGCCGCCAACCTGGAAAAAGGCAAGAAATTCCTCGAGGAAAATGGCAAGCGCGACGGCGTGGTGACCACCGCCAGCGGCCTGCAATATGAAATCCTCGCCAAGGGCACTGAGGAAAAATATGTGGCTCCCAAAGAAGGTGTTGCCGACAACAAGGAGTTTCTCGTCAACTACAAGGGCACCCTCATCGATGGCAAAGAGTTCGACGCCTCGCCGGCCGGCAAGCCGGTGCCGATGACCCTGCAAGTGGTCCCCGGTTTCAAGGAAGCCCTCACCACCATGCCGGTGGGTGCCAAATGGAAGCTCTTCATCCCCAGCGCCCTCGCATACGGCGAAGAACGCAAGAGCACCGAACTCGCCCCTAACAGCGTGTTGATCTTCGAACTGGAACTCGTCAAGATTCAAGAAGCCGCGCCGCAACAGCAAATGCCCTTCCCGATGCCCGGCGGCGCACCCGGCGGTGCACCCGGCGGTGCACCCGGCGAACCGCAAGGCGAATAAGCCGTTTGCCACCCCTCCCCTCCTGCAAGGCCGCCGGTCATCCGGCGGCCTTGTTCTTTTGTTTGCGGACGGCGCGTGGCGCCAGCGCTTACTCGTGTGTGCTGAGATAGCGCTCGGCTTCCAGCGCCGCGGCGCAACCCTGGCCGGCGGCGGTGATTGCCTGCCGATAGAAATGATCCGCCACATCGCCGGCGGCGAACAAGCCGGGGGTTTTCGTCGCGGTGCGTCCCGGTTGCTGGACGAGATAGCCGTTCTCATCCTTGTCCACCAGGTCGCCGACAAAGCTGCTGTTAGGAACATGGCCGATCGCCACAAACACGCAACTCACCGCCACTTCACTAACCGTGCCATCCACCAGATTGGTGAGCTTGACGGCCCGCATCTCGCCCTGCTCGTCGGTTAGATAGGCGCTCACCGTGGAGTTCCACAGCGGGACGATCTTCGGGTGGGCCAGCGTGCGCCCGGCCATGATCTTGGAGGCCCGCAGCGTGTCGCGGCGATGAATCAAATACACCGTGCTCGCGAAGCGTGTTAGGAAAACCGCCTCTTCGCAGGCGCTGTCGCCGCCGCCGATGACGCACACCGGCACATTGCGGTAGAATGCGCCGTCGCAAGTCGCGCAGGAAGTGAGGCCGTGGCCGACGAGGGCTTGTTCGTTAGGCAGGCCGAGATGGCGGGGCGCGGCGCCCGTGGCCACGATCACGGTTTTGGCGGCGAACTCGTCGCCACCCGCCGTGATGAGGAAACTGCCGTCGGCCTGCCGCGCCATGGCGTCGACGCCCGCCCACACGGTGCGCGCCCCGAACTTTTCCGCTTGCGCCTGCATTTTCAGCATCAAGTCCGGCCCCATGATGCCGTCGGGATAGCCGGGGAAATTTTCCACCTCGGTGGTGGTGGTGAGCTGGCCGCCGGGTTGGGTGCCGGTGAGCATGAGTGGGTTGAGTTGGGCGCGAGCGGTGTAAATAGCCGCGGTGTAACCCGCGCAACCGGTACCGATAATGATGACGTTTTCCATGGGGATGTGGGGGCCGGGCAAATTGGCGGCCGCAGTATTCCGGTGGATCGACCCGCGAGTCAACCCAGGACGGGAAAATTCGCGCCCATCGACCGTGGCGACCGCTCGCCGGAGCGGCTCGGGGATGGCGAGGTGCATAGCGCTGCGGCCTCGCCCCGCCGGACGCCCCGGAGGTGCGTCCCTGCCATTGGTGCCGGTTCAGCGCGACTGTTCGAGCATGCGCAGCAACGGCCGCTCGGCCTTGACGCGCAGGGACTCCTCCATCTCGAGGCGCGGCTGCAAGGTAGCCAGACAATCGCGGAGCTTCTGCAAGGTGTTGAGCTTCATGTAGCGGCAATCCGCACAGGCACACCGCTCGGTGGGGCCGGCAATGAGATTTTTGTCCGGGCATTCCTTGCGCAAGCGGTGGAGCATGCCGCTCTCGGTGACGACGATGATATCGCGCACCGGTGCCGTCTTGCAATAGTCGACCATTTTCTCGGTGGAGCAGACTTCATCGGCGAGGAGGCGCACGGCGTGGGTGCACTCCGGATGGGCGACGACGAGCGCGGTGGGATACTCGGCCTTGATGCGGTTGATGGAGTCGCGGGTGAACTCGACATGGATATAGCATGAGCCTTGCCACAGATCCATGGTGCGGCCGGTTTGTGCCATGACCCAGGCACCCAGATTGGCATCCGGCACAAACAGGATGGGCCGGGCCGCCGGCGCCTGCCTCACGATCTTCACGGCATTGCCAGAGGTGCAGATCACATCACTGAGCGCCTTGACCGCACCCGAACAATTGATGTAGGCAATGACATAATAGTTCTTGGCGGCATTGGCCGTGAGGTAGGCCTCGAGATCCGGCGCCGGACAGGATGCCTCAAGCGAACAGCCGGCAGCCGCATCCGGCAGCACCACGATCTTGCCCGGATTGACGATCTTGGCGGTTTCCGCCATGAAGTGGACGCCACAGAACACAATCACATCGGCCGTGGTGGCCTTGGCCTGATAGGCGAGACCGAGCGAGTCCCCAACAAAATCAGCGATGTCCTGGATGTCACCGGTTTGATAGTTGTGAGCCAGGATGACCGCGTTGCGGGCGTGTTTGAGAGCGAGGATTTCTTGCTGCAGGTCCATGGGGGGGGGCGCATCGCGCCGGTTGTTAGTTATCAGTAGGGGGACACCAGACCACAAGACGCAAGACGCAAGAAGTCTCCGCCCCCGCGGCTTCAAGTCTTGTGTCTTCAAGTCTTGCGTCTTGTGTCTTCAAGTCTTGTGTCTTGCACCGTGGCGCCGTCCTGGGAAATTTCAAGGGTGCCGGTATGTTTGGCGCCGGATTTGACCACAATGCCAGCGGCGCGCACGAAGCCTTGGAGATGGGCGCGCTTTTCCAGGGTGACGATGCCGCCACAGAAAATCTGCCCGCGGGCCTGGCCGGCGATGGTGACACTGGCCGCAGTGACGGGGTGGAAGAATTCGACGCGCGCGCCGCGGTCGATGCGGAGGTGGCGGCACTGGACCGTGCCAATGACCTTGCCATGGCCACGGCTGCGGATGAATAAATCCCCGGAGCAATCGACGGCACTGCCAAGCTCGCCGAAAACGGTTAGGTCGTGACATTGGATGGCACAGCCGGAAACCGAGCCGGATTTGAGAATGACGACGTTGCCGCGGGTCTGGATGCGCCGGTGCCATGGGCCGTCGATTTTATAATCGAGGAGGCTCACATAACAACAACAGCGCGGGCATTGGCTGGATTGGGCCTCGGCGGCAGCGGTGTAGTGGTGGCCACAATCGAAGCAGGAGATCTGCCGCGGCGGTTTGGGCGGAAACAACAAGCGCCAGAGCACGTGGCGCCGCGCTGGCACGCGCGGCGTGATGCGCAGCGGCGCTGGCGGGGGCGGCGGCGGCAATTCCGGAATGGGGTCTGAATCGCGCCTGGGCTTGGCCAGGCGTGCGATGGAGCGGGGCCGCTGCACCACTTTGCCATCATCCACTTGGAAATTGGCGCGACAGGCTTGGCACTGTGTGGAAATGACCATCGCGGGCTCGAATTGACTGTGCCCGCACTCGGGGCACTTCAACTCGATGCGATGGCGCGGAGATAGGGACTCACCGGCCATAACGAATTACTGGGGAATCGCGCACGAACACGGTCCGGCGTCGAGGCTCACACGGCACCAGGCAGCGTGGCTTGTTTGGGCAGCTCGGCGACCGCAGGCTTGGCGGCTGGCTGCGCCTGCGCCGGGGCTTGCGCTTGGGCGGGTGCTTGGGCGGGGGTGCCGACCGTGGATTTCCCGACGAAGATCGCCCCAGCCTCGATGGACAGCGTCTTGGATTTGATATCGCCGATGACCTCCGCGCTGGCTTTGAGTTCGATGCGGTCCAAGGCGGTGATATTGCCGTGGACTTTGCCATATACCACCACGGTAGCGGTTTTGATTTCGGCTTTGAGGCGGGCGTTTTCGCCGACGGTAAGACTGCCGTCGGAGGAAATTTCGCCTTCGATTTTCCCGTCGATGATGAGGTCGTTGGTGAACTTGACGGTGCCTTTGATTTCGACATCCGACGACAGGATATTGCGGGACGCGCCGGAGGGCGGGCGGGAAATGGACGCTGAGACCGGCGCGGCGGGAGCGGCGGCGGCATACCCGGGCGGGGGTGCCAGTGGTTCCGGCGCACGATAGCCGGTGGGAAGCGTGGGTGCGGGGCGATCGGACTCGCTGTGGGCCTGGCCAATTACTTTCTTGAACACGGTGGTTAGAGGGATGGGGATTAGTGGATAATAAACGGAAGTGGGATTACGGCTTGGATGGAGGAGGCGCTGGCGCACTCGGTTGACTGCCGGGAGCGCTACGCGGCGCCGCGGCATCTTCTTGCACCGGCGCTGGCGCTTCGGGCGTGACTGGCGGCACCACCACCGCCGGCGCACCGGAATCGGCAGCCGGGGTCGCCGGGGTCGCCGGGGGTGGTGGGGGCGGGGCGATTTCGGTTGGCATTTGGGCCTTCAAGTAGGAGAGGCGTTTGGTGATGATGCTGGAGAAGCTGCTGTCCGGGAACTCGGTTTTGGCTTTTTGATAGGATTTTTCCGCTTGTTCGATTTGGCCAGTGGATTTTGCGATATCGCCGAGGGCGAGCAAGGCAAAAGGTGCCAGGAAGCGGGCGGCGGGATCGCCGGCGAGCTCTTCAAACACCTTGCTGGCATCGGCCAACTTGCCTTGGGCCTGGAGTTTTGATCCGAGGCTGGCTTTGGCGCTGGGGCACGCCGGATGCCCGGGCTTGGCGGCGATGAAGGCCTTGAGGGTTTCGATGGCGGCGTCTTTTTCACCCTCGGACCATTGGCGGGCGGCGAGCAGCACTTGCGCGCTGTCGGCGGCGGCGGTGCCGGCGTGGTCCCGGATCACGCTGCGCAGCGCGGTGAGGTCCTCGGCTTTGTTAAGTTCGGCCCCGGCGGTGTGTTCCTTACTGCTGACCACTCCGCAGTAGATGACCCAAGCGGCGGCGGCCACCGCCAGCACGATGGTGAGGGCCACCAGGTTTTTCTGGTTGCGATCCAGAAACTGCTCAAAGGCGCTGGGGCCTTGGGCGATTTCACCGATCGGGCGGGCGATATCCGGGCTGTCCGGGCTGACTGGGCTGTCTGGGTGGGCTGGGGACATGAGAAGTGGGCGTGCATTGACGCGGTGAAGGAAAGACAATGCCCAACCCGCCACGAAATCAATGCGGAACTCTGCCACAGCAGCAATTTTTCGGAAATCCCGCAGGAATTTCCGCTTTGGTGGGAATTTCATGGCCAGATTGGTGCGAGCTGGTAAGAAATCCGGGCGTGGCAGGTCGGCTTTATGTAATTGCAGGGGAACTCAGCGGTGATGCCCACGGGGCCGGGTTGTTGCGTGCCTTGGCACGGCTGCGGCCGGACCTGCGCATGGCCGGCGCGGGTGGTCCGGAAATGGCGGCGGTGGCTGGAGCCGCGTTGGACAATTGGGTGGAAGATGCCGCCGTGGTGGGCTTGTGGGAGGTGCTGAAACATTACCGCTGGTTCAAGGCACGATTTGATCGGATGCTGGCGGAGGTGAAGGCGTTCCGCCCGGAGGTGTTGTTATTGATCGATTATCCGGGCTTCAATCTGCGCTTTTCCGCAGCGGTGCGGCGCGAGTGTCCGGAAATCCGCCAAGTCTATTACATCAGCCCGCAGGTGTGGGCATGGAACAAGCGCCGGATCCCGAAAATGGTCGAACTGCTGGATGAAATGCTCTGTCTTTTCCCATTTGAGCAACCGCTTTTCGCCGCTGCCGGGCTGCCAACCACCTTTGTCGGACACCCCTTGGTGGATGAACTCGACGAGCAACGCCGCCTGCAGCTGGCCCGCGAGGAGCAATTGGTCGGGCTGTTCCCAGGCAGCCGCGAGCGGGAAGTGGCGCGCTTGTTTCCGGTCATGATCGCCGCCGCCACGCGCTTGCTGGCCTGGCACCCGCAGCTGCGCTTTGAGGCGCCCGCGGCCTCGCCCAAACTCGGTGCGCTAATGCGCCACTTGGCCCGGCAGAGCCAACTCGGCGAGCACCTCACGGTCACCTCCGGCGGCAGCCACGCCTTGATGCAGCGGGCTGGCTGCGGCGTGATCGCCAGCGGCACCGCCACGCTGGAAGCCGCGTATTTCGGCCTCCCTTATTGCCTGACCTACAAGGTGGCCTGGCCAACCTATCTCATCGGCCGGCTCCTGGTGCGACTCAAGCACATCGGCTTGGTCAACATTCTGGCGGGTGCGGAAGTGGTGGAGGAATTCATCCAAGCGGATGCGGCCGCAGCGCCCATCGCCGCGGCCTTGCAGCGCTTCCTGCAGGATCCGGCGCAGGGCGCACGCTTGCAGGCGCAATTGGCCGACACCGCAGCCAAACTCGGTGGCACCGGCGCCCATGAACGCGCGGCTCGCGCGGTGGCGGCCTGGCTGACGCCGGCGTGAAAAATTTCCACCGCGAGGGGTTGCGTTTCGCGGCCCAGCGCTTATTAAACCGCCACATGAAATTCCTCCTACTGACGCTTGCGGCTGCCTGCGCCTTCTGCCTGTCGTGCGAGCGCCATGAATTCGAGGGCACCAATGGCACCAAACAACTCCATGAAGCCCATGGTGCGCACCAGGCCGACCACCCACCGGGTGAGGCCCCCAACGCCGGCCACGCCAAAGACAACAGCGACGCCCAGTGACTGCCCGTGGGGCGCCAATATTGTTAGCCCGGGACTTGGCAATAAAAAAGCCGTCTCCCTTGGCATGGGAGACGACTTGTGTAAGTTTAGTTAGATCGAGCCTTACTTGATGGCACCGATCAGCATCTTCAATTTGGCGAGGTGTTTGTCCACCCTGGCCACCTGATTGCCCAGGGCAATCACGGCTTTGGCACTCAGGCCGCCGCTGGCAGGCGCGGCCTTCACCTTGGCCACCTTGGCCACCTTGGCGACCTTGGCGACCTTGGCGACCTTGGCGACCTTGGCGACCTTGGCGACCTTGGCGACCTTGGGGGCTTTGGCGACCTTGGCTGGCTTGGCTGGCTTGGCGGCTTTGGCGGCTTTGACGTTTTTGGGCATCTGCACGCCGGACTTCTTGACCCAACCACTAATCGTCAGGGGCGAAATGTGGAACTTCTCGACGGCGCCACTCAGACCACCGCGGCCCTTGCTGGTGTTGACGGCCACGACGTAATCGATGACTTCCTGTTTTTGCTCGTCGGTATAGCGTTTGCCTTGAGGGGAACTCAGCTTGCCCTTTTTGGGCGCCGGTGTTGCAGCAACCTTGGCGGCTTTGGCAAGTTTGGGGGCCTTCACTGCGCCGCCCGACTTCAGCCACGTGGAAACCGTTAGCACCGAAGTGCCGAATTTCCTCGCCGCTGCCGCTTGGCCGCCACGACCGTTATCAGCATTCACCTTATTCGCGAAAGCTATCACTTCTTGTTTCTGGGCGTCGGTATATCGCTTGCCCTTGGTAGTTGTTTTCTTGGAATTAGCACTCATGTCGGCGGAAACATATCATGATAGAGATCCACCACAAGACAAAACTTCTTACTTTTTCGTAATACCAATGACAACTCATGCTGGCGGGAGCAAGCAAGCGACCAATTCCAAGGCCGTGGCACCTCCTATGTGAGAGAGTGGACCACGAGTCCGCTTCTTAGTTTAGGTTCGAACCAGGTGGTTTTGGGAGGCATGATATTGCCGGTATCGGCTATAGCGATGAGTTGTTGCATCGACACAGGGTAGAGCGCGAAGGCAGCGCTCATCTCACCACTATCCACTCGCCGCTTGAGTTCAGCGAGGCCGCGCAGGCCGCCGACGAAATCAACCCGGGTGGAAGTACGAAGATCGCTGATGCCCAGGATGCGGTCCAACACCAAGGTTGAGAGGATGGTTACATCAAGCACTCCGATGGGATCCCGGTCATCATAGGTCCCCGCCTTGGCTGTCAACGAATACCAGTCCCCGTCCAGATACATGGCGAAATTGTGCAGGCCGGAGGGGGTATGGATCCCGGCGCCCATGTTTTCGACATGAAAAACCTCGCCGAGTTTTAGCAACAATTCGCGGCTGCTGAGACCATTCAGATCCTTCACCACGCGGTTGTAGTCCATGATCCTGAGCTGATTGTCGGGAAACAGCACCGCCATGAAGAAATTGTATTCCTCGCTGCCATCATGCTGCGGGTTGTGCTGGCGTTTTTCCCGGCCGACCAGGGCGGCGGCGGCAGTGCGGTGATGCCCGTCGGCGACGTAGAGGTTTGGAATCTCCTTGGCAAAGATCTCAATGATCCTGTCGATGGTCGCCCTGTCCTCGATGATCCAGAATTGATGGCCAAATCCATCGTCGGCCACAAAATCATACACCGGTTTATTGCGGGACACGATGGTCGCCACCATGTCATCAATCTCCTTGTGGGCGGGATAGGAGAAAAACACCGGCTCCACATTGGCATTGGTAATGCGCACATGGATCATCCGGTCCTCCTCCTTGTCCTTGCGGGTCAATTCATGCTTCTTGATCCTGTTATTGAAATAGTCCTCAATGCTGGTGCAGCCCACGATGCCGTACTGGGTGCGGCCATTCATGGTTTGGGCATAGACATACAGCCGCTCCTGCTCATCCGGGACGAGCCAGTGGTTGGCGATGAAGCTGGCAAAGTTCTCCACCACCTTGTCGTACACTTCCTGGCTATGGGCAGCAACGCCATCGGGCAGGTCAATCTCAGCTTTGGTGACCCTGAGTAACGAATACGGGTTGTCTTTCGCTTCAAGCCGCGCCTCCTGCGAATTCAACACATCATAAGGCCGTGAGGCCAATTGCCTCACGATTTCGACTGGTGGGCGCAAGCCCTTGAATGCTTTGAGAATTGCCATGGTTGCCTGGATTTCAAGTTAGTGGTTAGGGCGCATGCCAGCGCCGGAGTGGGGCCGGCATCAATAGCGCGAAACCGCGGCGCGTCAAGGGCGAATGCGCCGGTTTGCCCGCGCCAAAGCGGGAGACCCGGGCGCGCGACGCATGGCCGAGGCGAGCATCACGGGGGCTGGATGACCAGCAAGGCGTTGTGCCCCCCCATGCCGTGGGCGAGCTTATAGACCCCGCTGCAACACTCAAGAATTTGTCCGGGCAACACCCACCCGGCAGGCGCATGCAACCCGGGCAGATTCGGCGGCAGCCGGCCATCGCGCAGGAAGCGCGCCAGAATCACACTTTCTAACAATCCGCTGGCGCCGATGGTGTGTCCGACAAACGGTTTGAGCAGGTGCAACGATGGCCGCGCGCCGCTGAAGGCGCGGGTAAACGCCGCCGGATCGGCCGTCGCCTGCACCGCGGTGCCTGTCGCATGCGGGCATAGCGCGGCGGGTTGGCCGGTGAGCCGCAGCGCTTGTTGCAACAGATCCGGGGTGCGCCCGCCATCGGCCGGAATGCCCACCGGATCACAGGCATCCGCATTGCAGCCATAATGGACCACCTGCGGATGACCGGCGGCTGAGAGTTCGAGCGCCATCGCCGCCGCCCCTTCGCCAGGCACAAAGCCCGCGCTGCGCGGATGATACGGATCCAACTCAAACCGCGTCGCCAACAGCCCGGACAAGGCATAGTTATCTAACAACAAAGGCACCAGCGGCAAGTCCACCGCCACCGCGAGCGCCCGCGGTGCCAGCCCCGCCCTGACCATCAGCAGTGCGATGCCCACCGCGTCCAAGCCGGCCGAGCAGCCACTGGCCAGCACCTGGTTCGGTCCGGTGATGCCAAACTCGATGCTGATGGCTGCGGCCGGCTCGCTGTGAATCGTATTGCTGGCGGCCATCAGGCGAAACGGCCGGCGCCCCGGCCACGGCCCGAGCCAGCCGGCGGCATTGCCCCGGCTGGTGCCCACCACCAGCGCCGCATCCTTCAATTCCGCCGCACCCCACCCGGCCTCGGTGATGGCCTGCCGCGCCACGTGCAAGGCGGCCATAGTCACCGGACTCCACTTGCGGTGGGTCAGCAACGCCCGCGGCTCGATCCAGGCCGCGGGGCTGGCGGCATGCGGGCTGTCGGCGCCGAGCAACTTGGCCAGCGGCTGGAACGGCACCCGCCGCTCACACACTGCCTGATAGTGTGCTGGCACATCCGTCCCGAGCGCGGACAGCGCGCCGAGGCCGGTAATGTGAAGTGGCTGGTGGATGCCCACGCAGTAGCAAGCCCATCCCAGCGCGCAACCCAAATCCGTCGTGGAGCAAAAAACGGGGCGCAAATCCCTCAAAACTCCCAGTTCAACCGAAGAGCAGCATGCCGGGCCGATGCACCGGCCGGTAAGCCATGAAATTGATGGCGCGGCAGATTTGGGCCATCAGCGGAAACCACAGCACCAGCGCCACCGGCAACGCCACAATGGCGCAGATACAATATGCGAGCCCCAAGCCCGCATTGATTTTCGGGGCATGCTGCAACTCGGTGAAGTGGCGGGTGATGCGGTTCCAATCCTGAGCCAGGCCGTACACCGCCACAAACCGCCAGTACAGGTTGAACCCCGGCACAAACAACAGCCCGACCGCCTTGCCCGGCGTGGTCTGCGGCCTGCCATGCCGCAGATACGACCACAGCCGCGCCAGATACACATAGTTGACCACCACGCCGGTGATCATGCAGGCACAGCCGATGGCTAACAAAACGCGCACCATCAGGATCTGCGCCTCGGCTCCTTGTTCCGCCGGCTTGATCATGCCACTGCCCATGAGCCCAATCGCCAGCAGCACCAACGCAATCCCACCACCGACAAACCCAGCCACCATCCCGAAACTCGCCGGCTTGTTGTCCACAGCCGGATAGGGGCCGTCGGCTGGCAACTCGGCGGCCCGGGCAGCCATTCTGCCAGCCAGGGCACCCCGCGGTGCCACGTTTTGAGCGGCACCGCCAGTCATCCAGGCTGGTCTGGGTGCCCCGGGCGGCCGCCACGCTGGTGCCGCGGCGGCGACCACCGGCACTGGTGGGAACAACCCTTCCACGACCGCTGCCGACACCCAGTTTTCCAAGCCCTCGGTCCACACCAGCGACTCCCGCACGATCCGGCCTTCTTGTGCGAACTGCACTAACTGTTCCCCGCTATAGGGTCCATACTGCTGCCCATCCTGCAACAAGTGCCATTGGTCGCTCATGGCTCACCCAACCACTTTACACCGCTTTGACACAAGCAAAAAATTGCGGACCCGCCGGCGATTGGCCGATTTGGCCTGGCATGCAGCAGGTTGGGCGGTGGCGGCGGATTGGGCCGGTGCGGGGTGCAAGTGCCTTGGCGGGACCGCCCGCCCGCGGCCGCTTGCCACCCTCGCCAGGCGCGGCGCGAGCGGGCCGCCTGGCACTGGTTAGGCCCTAACCCAAGTTTCTTAAACGACCGTTTGAATTTGGGTTTTTTCGACCGTTTCCTACTGGATTTTGTATGCTTCAAAAACGCAAGTCGTTGATAATCAACATGTGTGTTTTTAGAAAGTCGAAATGTAGTGCCTAACGATCAAAA
>CAIZNN010000223.1 GCA_903934285.1 Akkermansiaceae bacterium
CACCCGCGCCACCCGCGCCACCCGCGCCACCCGCGCCACCCGCGCCACCCGCGCCACCCGCGCCACCCGCGCCACCCGCGCCACCCGCGCCACCCGCGCCACCCGCGCCATGCCCTCGTCGTCCCACCTCCGCCGCTTCCTCGTCCACGAAGATGTGCCGCATGCCCAACCCGGTCCGGCCGGCCGCCCCGCCGCCGTCAACAAGATAATGGCTGGCATTATAATCGTCTCGCCGGGCAAGCGTTCACCGCCCGCGGTGCGGCTCATGATGTGATAACTCGCGCCTTATGCCGGACTCGGCACGATCCGCCGGCGCCCGCTCTACCAGTCCCGTGCAAACACCCGGCCAAGGCTGGCGCCCGTCGGCAATTCAATCCGTTCCAAGGCCGAGAGCACTCGTGGCTTGGGTTCCATCGTCGCATCCATCCCCTCCACCGCCGCCGCGGCCCGCCGCCGCTGTCAATTACATAATGAATGGCATTATGTGCTTATGTGGAGCTATGGCGACACAGACACTGGCTCGGTACCAAGAGTAGCACCAGTCAGCCAAACGCCCTGCCAAGCAAGCCCGGACGATCCATCCGGCGGGCGATTGCGGGGGGGGAGGTAATTAACAAAACTTTATTTCCGGTTGACACTGCGGCGCGTTGTTTGCAATGATCCGCGGTCATGAAACGAATGCTGCTGCTTGTTGCCATTCCGTGGGTGTTTGGGGCAAGCTCTGTCGTAGCCAAGAGCGAGCTGGAAACATTGCGCAACCTGTGCGCCGAGCAAGAGCGCCAGATCCGCCAGTTGGAGGATGAAAACACCAAGTTGCGGTCGCTCACCAGCTTGAGCGGCCCCCGCGGCGGCGACAAAACCAGCCTTGCCGCCACCCCGCCTGCCCCGCCTGCCCCGCCTGCCCCGCCTGCCACGCCTGCCACGCCTGCCAAAACGAGCAAGGCCTACACGGTGCGCCCGAATGATAACTTGGAGCGGATCTCCCGCAAACTCGGCATCACGCCCGCCGCGCTGGCCGCGATGAATGGCCTCAAGGTGACCAGCTCGCTTCGGGAGGGGCAGAAACTCAAGGTCCCCGGTCCCGCCGCCGTCACTGCTGCCCCGGCCGCGCCGACGGAGGCCAGCGCGCCGGCGCAACCGGCGGGTGCGGCGGTGGCCCCAGGCAAGACCCACCAAGTGAAGGAGGGTGAGACCTTCTCCAGCATTGGCCGCAAATACGGCATCGCCACCGCAGCCCTGGTCGCGGCTAATGCCGACCTCAAGCCGTCCGCGCTGCGCCCGGGACAAGTCA
Source organism: Akkermansiaceae bacterium (assembly GCA_903934285.1). Classification (GTDB taxonomy): domain Bacteria; phylum Verrucomicrobiota; class Verrucomicrobiia; order Verrucomicrobiales; family Akkermansiaceae; genus Luteolibacter. Next base: position 1,292 of record CAIZNN010000223.1, read on the forward strand.
TTCAGCTTACCAAACCAGCCCCGCTGCCAGCCCCGGAAAAAGTGCTGGCACCGGAGCAGGCCGCCCCAGAAGCAAAGCCGGCGGCGCGCGGGGCCGCCATCGCCACGCCAGCCGCCACAGCGGCCGCCACGCCGGCTGCCGCGCCCCCCGCGCCACGGGCAGCGGTCAGTGCCAAGCCGGCGGCGTCCGGTTCCACTCCGGCGGCGAAGCCAAACATTCGCTCGGTGACCATTGATGGCACGACGACCTACGGCGAGTTTGCGGCGAAACACGGCACCACCATCAACCGCCTCAATGAGCTGAATGCGCTGGAGCTGGTGGAAACCACCGTCTTGGCCAAAGGCTCGGAATTGTATATCCCCGCCCAACCCTGAGCCCCTCCGCCCGCGGGCGAATCGGAGCGGCACCCGCGGTGAGCACCGTGGCGTATGAGCCGCGCACGGGCTTCCGGCGGCTGTAGCCGGTTGCTTGTCCTGCGCAGGGGCGGCGGACCGGTTTCAATTATTTCCGGGCATGTCGGAAAAGTTGGCACGCGCCTTGCTTAGTTGTCGTCTGGTTCACACAACAACACCATCATCCCCCTAACATGAAATTATCCAAAGCACTCCTGGGTGGCCTGCTCGCCGCCAGTTCCACGCTCATTAGCTCCGCCGAAGAAGTCACCGGCGCGGTGGCCCTCGGCTACAATTCCATCTACGAATTCCGTGGTGTGGACTTGGGCAGTGACATGGTGGAAGCCTCCGCCAGTTTGGCGACCACCTTCAACGGCTTCGGGTTCACGGCCTCGGCCTGGTATGCCACGGTCAACGACAATGCGATTAACGCCACCCCTAACGAACTCGACCTGACCCTCGGCGTGACCAAGGCGTTCGGCCCGGTCAATCTCAGCGGCGGCTATATCTACTACAACTTTTTTGAGGCGACCGACTACAACACCCAGGAGTTGTATCTGGGTGCCGGCATGGAGATTATCGCCGGGATCACCGCCACCGCCACCGCCTACTATGACATTGATCGCTACGACGGTTGGTATGGCGATTGCAATCTCTCAAAGACCTTCAAGCCCTGCACCAGCGTGGATATTGTCACCACGGTCGGCGTGGGCCTGGCCGATGGCACCGGTCTGCAATTGCAAAGCAACGGCGACACCCTCGACGGCTACCAGCAATGGTATGCCATGGTCTCGGTGCCGTGGGCCATTCGCAAGGGTGTCACCCTTGCCCCATATGTGCGCTATGTGAGTGCCGATTCGGATCTGGTGAGTGATTACCCCGGCGGCTTCACCGGCCAGGACCACGTCATCGGCGGCGTGAAACTGACCATTGCCTTCTGAGGGTGTCATCGCAGGTGTCACGGGTGTGGATGCAACGGGTCAAGCCCGTTGCATCCCGCCGCGCTTGCGGGCGGCCAGCCAGCCCAATGCGGGCGGTGACGCCGCCATCGGGGCGATCCAAACCCGCTTCTCAAAGCGACCCCTTGACACGGCTGGCGGGAAATGCGAAACCCCCGGCGCGACGTTCAACCAAGCCACCGCCATGATTCCAACCGCCACCCCACAATCGCTTCGCCACACCCCGGATGCCGCCGGATTTTTCGGACCCTACGGCGGCATTTTCGTGCCGCCACCGCTCAAAGCGCCCCTCGCCGAAATCCGCCAGGCCTACGAGATCGTCTCGCGCTCGCATGATTTCATCGAGGAATTGCGCCGCATCCGCCGCCACTTCCAGGGCCGCCCGACCCCGGTCTATCATGCCGCCCGGCTATCCAAGAAACTCGGCCGGACCCAGATCTATCTGAAACGCGAGGACCTCAACCACACCGGCGCCCACAAGCTCAACCACTGCATGGGTGAAGGCCTGCTCGCCCGCTACATGGGCAAGAAGAAACTCATTGCCGAAACCGGTGCCGGCATGCACGGGGTGGCATTGGCCACCGCCGCCGCCTACTTCGGGCTCGAGTGCGATATCTACATGGGCGAGGTGGACATCGCCAAACAGGCGCCCAACGTCGCCCGCATGCAGATTCTCGGGGCGCGGGTCATTCCCGCCACCCACGGTCTGCGCACGCTCAAGGAGGCGGTGGATGCCGCCCTCATGGCTTACGTGCAAGACCCGGTCAATCAGATCTATTGCATCGGCTCGGTGGTCGGTCCGCATCCGTTCCCGATGATGGTGCGCGATTTCCAACAGGTTGTTGGCATCGAGGCGCGCGAGCAGTTCATTGAAATGACCGGCGACTTGCCGGACATTGTGGCCGCCTGTGTCGGTGGCGGCAGCAATGCGATGGGTTTGTTCGCCGGTTTCATCAATGATCCTGTCGCACTGCACGGCGTCGAGCCGCTCGGCAAAGGCACGGTGCTTGGCGAGCACTCGGCCTCCATGACCTACGGCAAGGAGGGGATTATCCATGGTTTCCGTTGTTATCTGTTACAAGATGACAAGGGCGAACCGGCCCCCGTGCACTCCATCGCCAGCGGGCTGGACTACCCCGGCGTCGGGCCCGAACACTGCCATCTCAAGGACACCGGACGCGTCAGCTATGTTACCGCCACCGACACCGATGCGGTCGAGGCGTTCTATGTGCTCAGCCGCAACGAAGGCATCATCCCCGCGCTGGAAAGCGCTCATGCCGTCGCCCACGCCATGCGTCTGGCCCGCGAAAACCCCGACCTGCCGCGCACCATCCTGGTCAATCTCAGCGGCCGCGGCGACAAGGACATGGATTACATGATCGAGCACTATGGCACCGGCGACAACTTCGGGATTTGAGGCGGCCTCTCCGCTCGCAGCGGCTCCGCGGGTTTTCGCGGCTAGGCGCGGCCCGCGCGAAAAAAGCCTCGTCATTGCCGGCTGATTGGGGCCTGATTGGGGCGTGATCCATTCCAGCGCCATTGTCTCACCGCTAGCCAGGCTCGGCCACAACGTCCGGGTCGGGCCCTATTGCATCATCGGGCCGCAGGTGGAATTGGGCGACGAGTGCCTGTTGCATTCGCATGTGATCATTGAAGGCAGTGCGAAAATCGGCCAGGGCAACGAGTTTTTTCCATTTGCGATCATCGGCGGCAAGACCCAGGATCTCAAGTACCTCGGCGAACCGACGTATCTGGAAGTGGGGGACCACAACGTGTTCCGCGAGAACTGCACCGTCCACCGCGGCACCACCGCGGAAGTGCCCACCCGCATCGGATCTCACAACTATTTGCTCAGCTATGCCCATGTCGCCCACGATTGCCAACTCGGGGACCACATCATCCTGTCTAACAACGCCACCCTCGGCGGCCACGTCAGCGTCGACGATTATGCCATCTTGTCGGGCTTGTGTGCGGTGCATCAATTTTGTCGCATCGGGCGGCACTCGATCATTGGCGGTTGTTCCAAGATCCAGCAGGACGTGCCGCCCTTTGTGATTGCCGATGGCAATCCCGCCGCCGCCCGCGGCCTCAACCTCGTCGGCCTGCAACGCCGCGGGTTCCCCGAAGCCGACATTCGCGCCCTCAAGTCCGCCTACAAGAAACTCTTCCTCAAAAAGGACGGCAATCTCGCCACCGCCCTCAGTTCGCTCAAGGCCACCCATGCCGCCGCGACGCCCCACGTGGCCCACCTCATCCATTTCATCGAATCCTCGCAGCGCGGCGTGACGCGATAACCGGCGGCGCGCAGACACGCGAACCAACATCTGGTCTCCGCTCATGCCGCGAAGCTCGCTTCGGTCTTGCTCCCCGGCACCTCATGCCTATAGTTTCCCCCTAAGAACCGCCCGCCGGCGCACCGCGCCGCTCTCCCCATGCACCCGTCCTCACTCGCCAAATACCGCCCGTTCCCGGCGGTCGCACTGCCCGACCGCACCTGGCCTAACAACACCCTGACGCGCGCCCCGGAGTGGTGTTCGGTGGACTTGCGCGACGGCAATCAGGCGCTGCCCCAGCCGATGTCAGTGGAGGAAAAGCTCGAGTTTTTCGATTTGCTGGTGCGCGTCGGGTTCAAGCAGATCGAGGTGGGTTTCCCATCGGCGGCGGACACCGAGTTCAATTTTCTGCGGCGTTTGATCGACGAGCAGCGCATCCCGCAGGACGTCACGGTGCAAGTGTTGGTGCAAACCCGCGAGCATCTCATCCGCCGTAGCTTCGAGGCGATCGCCGGCGCCAGGCGCGCCATCGTGCATATCTATAACTCGACTTCGCCGCTGCAGCGCCGCGTCACCTTCGGCAATGCCTCGCGCGAGGACATCCGGCGCATTGCCATTGAGGGCGCCGAGTTGGTCAAGGCCCTCGTGCCCAGCGTGCCCACCACCGAGGTGGTCCTGCAGTATTCACCGGAGTCGTTTTCGGACACCGAACTGGATTTCGCCCTCGAGTGTTGCAATGGCGTGATCGAGGTCTGGCAGCCCACGCCGCAGCGCAAAATGATCATCAACCTGCCCGATACCGTCCAGTGGACCACCCCCAACGTCCACGCCGACATGATCGAATGGATGTGCCGCCACCTCGCCCGGCGCGAGTCCCTCCTCGTCTCGCTCCACACTCACAATGACCGCGGCACCGGCGTGGCCGCCACCGAATTGGGCCTGATGGCCGGCGCCGACCGCGTCGAAGGCACCCTCTTCGGCAATGGCGAACGCACCGGCAATCTCGACATCGTCACCGTCGCGCTCAACCTCAACAGCCACGGCATACCAACCGGTTTGGATTTTTCCGACCTGCAAGCGATCCGCACGGTTTACGAGCGGGTGACGCGGCTCAACGTGCCGGAGCGGCAGCCCTATGCCGGGGAGCTGGTGTTCACCGCGTTTTCCGGCTCGCATCAGGATGCGATCAAGAAGGGTCTCGACCTGCGGGCGGCCGAGCTCAAAGCCGGCCCGGTGGCGTGGGGTGTGCCCTATCTGACCATTGATCCGCAGGACATCGGGCGCTCGTATGAGGCGATCATCCGCATCAATTCGCAATCCGGCAAGGGCGGGGTGGCCTACGTGTTGGACCGCGAACACGGCTTTGATTTGCCCAAGACCATGCACCCGCAAGTGGGCAAACGCATTTACAGTCTTGCCGATGAGCTGGGACGCGAACTCTCCGCCGACGAAATCCGCGACGCCTTCTTCCGCGAGTTTGTCAACCTCACCAGCCCGCTGGATGTGACGGATTACGAATTGATCCATCACACGACCGAGCGCGGCCGGGTGCGCTGCAAGGCCAGCATCCTGCTGCGGGGTGAGCCGCGCAACATCGAGGGGCTCGGCAACGGTCCCATCAATGCCTTTGTGCAAGCGCTGGAGGCCATCGGCCTGAAGGACTTCAAGGTCACCGACTATCGCTCCCACGCCGTGCGTGGCGGGTCGGACGCCAGTGCCGCCGCCTACGTCCAGCTCCAGCACGACGACGGCCGCTTGTTGTGGGGTGCCGGGGTCGATCCGTCCATCGAAATGGCCGGGCTCAAGGCGCTGGTCAGCGCCTGGAATTTGTTGCGCTGATCTGGCAAGGCACGGGACTTGCCAAGTCCCGTGGCCATGACCAGGGCGCTGGAGGTTGGCTGTGTTGTCACTGCTCCACTGGAGGATTTGCCTGTGCTGGCACGCCATCGCCCCCGCGCCGGCTGGTGGGAAATTGCTTGGCGTCGCGGGCATGCCGGGTGCGCACCGGCAGGTGGTGCGGCATGAGTGCCGAGAACAAATGCACGAGGGGATAGGCGCACAGCGCCAGCAGCACGCCTGAAGTGAGCATGCCGAGGATGAAACTTGCCGCGTTGAGCATGCCGACCCCCGGTGCCTGGAAATGGACGGCGGTGAGGAACTCGGGCATCGGCACCGCCAGGGTGTCGCGCATCCATTGGCCGAGGCGGAACTGGCCGAACAAAATCGCCGGGGTGGTGAGCGGATTGGAGAACCAGGTGGCGGCCACCGCAAAGGGCACGTTGGCGCGGAAACGCATGGCGAGAACCGCCGCCGGCAGCGTTTGGAAGGGCATCAACATCACCGAGAAAAACAGGCCGATGGCCAAGCCGGAGGCCACCGTGTCACGGCAGGGGAGCCATAGCCGGCGGTCAAACAGCGGCCGTGATAGCCGCCGCCACCACCGCCGGTGGCGCAGGCGCGGGTGCCGCAGGGCCTTGATCGTCTGGCGAACCAGTCTGAGATAACTTTTTTTCATGCGGCAGGTGCAAACCCGCGGGCACGATTCACCGGAAGCGCCTCACAAGCAACAGCAAATGCCCGCCCCTGCCCGAACCCACCACGCCATGCAGGGGGCCACCCCGCAGCTGAATAACAAAACCGCTTGCCTCCGGCCCGCAACCGGCCTTTGATAAATTCAGCACCGTGGCTAAGCAACTGCCACGGCCCGTGCCGTTGTATCAACAACGCATTGTCTGCCACCATCCGAGGCCCCCCCGCCATGAGAATCCATCCTCATTTCCCGCCCCTAACACTTCGCCAGCTCGCCCTCCGCGCCGCCACCATCCTCTGCCTGGCCACCGGGTCACCGGCCGCCGAACCCGCCGCCGAACCGGCGCCGCTTGACGCGCTGCGCGCCGAGATGCGTGCCGAGCACTACGAGCAGGCCATGGCGATGGCCGATAAAATCCTCGCGGCCAAGGACCCCAAGGCCGACGAAGCCCATTACCTCAGGGCACTGGCGCTCTTCCATGCGCAGAAATTCGCCGATGCCGCCACCGCCGCCGCGCAGCTGGCCACCGCGTTCCCGCAGTCCGTCTGGCGCTGCAAGGCGACGTTCCTCCTGGCCCAGGCGCTGACCGAACAAAAAATGTTCCAGGACGCCGCCGTCATATATCAAAACGAGGCCGCCCGCATCCTTGCCCCCGGGCGCAAACAGGAGTTGGTCGGGGTGGTGGTCGCCTTTGCCGACAAGCTCGCCGCCACGCCCGATCCGACCGTGGCGGATGCGCCCAAGCCGGATTTTCTCAAAGCCTACAGCCTCTACACCAAGGCCCTCGCCATGGAAATCGCGCGCGACTTCCGCGACGAGCTCGTTTTCAAGAAAGCCCGCGCCATCCAGCAGGCCGGCAATTCCGCCCAGGCGGTGCTGGATTTCCAAGCCTACCTAACCGAGTTTGATCCGGCCTGGGGCGGCCCCGCCGGCTCGGCCGCCGCCCGCTTGCCGCTGCAACAACCGCCGTCCGCCGGCAAGCATGTGGCGTGGGCCCGGTATCAGCTGGCCGCCGCCCAGATCCAGGCTGACCACATTGCCGCCGGCCGCATGGAACTTGAGGATTTGTTGAAACAAATCGCCACCTTCGAGGCCGCCGGCCCGCTCCAGCCCGAATTGGCCACCGCCGAAGGCAGGGTGCTGCCGGCCGAGGTCCGCTGGCTGATGGTGCAATCGTATTTCACCCAGGACCCGGCAACCATGCGCGGCCGCAATTCGAGCGACTCGATTGCCACCAATCATCCAGCCGTCCAACAAGCCGGCCAACCCGACCAAGCCACCGGCAACACCGGCGGCTTGCCAAGTGCCGACATGATCTTGTTCGCCGTCCGCACGGGGGAGCTGGACCAAGCTATCAAGACTTGTCGCGAGTTCATCATCGCCTGTCCCGAAGGCAGTCGCGCCGTGCGCGCCGCATGGATGATCGCCGAGGCCTATCAAAGTGACGGCCGCGCCGATGACGCGATCAAGGCCTATCGCGAGTTCATCGCGGGCCAGGGATTCCGCCTGCCGGCGGGCGGGACGGCGCAGAACTACGACGAGGAAATCCGCGCCGCGCCCGCCACCCATCTGGCAAACTTGAACATGCGCGCCTTGTTCCGCATCGGCTCGTTGCTGGACCGCCAGAAGAAGCGCGAGGAGGCCATTGCCACCTGGCAAAGCTATGTGAGGGACTACCCCAACGGGCCGCAGTGGTCCGACAGCCAGAGTGCCATCATCGACGCCGAGTTTCAGCTGGGCATGGACGCCCTAACCGGTCAGGACGAGCCGCTCGCCTTGCAACGGTTCGAGGAGTTTCTCCGCGCCCATCCGCTCGACGCGCGCGCGCCGCGCATCCTCTATCTGTTTGGGGCGGTGCATGAGGCCGCGGCCCGCGCCCAGGAGCATGCCAAGGGCGCGCCGGCCGCCAGCAGCGCCAGTTACCGCATGGCCATCGAGGAATGGGGCAAATTGGTTAGCAAGTACCCGCAAAGCCCGGAAGCCCGCAGCGCCCTGATGAAATGCGGCGCCATTCATGAGGAGAAACTCGGCGAGTTCGACAAAGCCCTCCACCTCTACCGCAAGTTGGCTGGAGATTTCAATCACGCCGAAGCTGGCGCGGCGCTCGCCCGGCTTACCGGCAAGTCGCTCGCGCTGGCGACTGAGCGGACGTTTCGCACCAACGAGCCGGCGGTGGTCAAGCTCACGCTGCGCAACATCGAGAAGTGCACCATCCGGCTCCACGCAATCGACCTGCAGGCATACTTCCGCAAGATGCACGGCATCAGCGGGGTCGCGGCGCTGGATGTCTCGCTGATCCAACCCGACAAGACCTGGGAGTTCAAGCCGGAGGGCTATGTCAAATACAAGTTGTTCGAGCAGGAGATTAAAATCCCTTTCGCGGGCAACGACCCCGGTGCCTACGTGGTCACCGTCGGCGACGATGAATGGGAATCCACCGTGCTGGTGCTGCGTTCCGACCTCGAAGTCATCGTCAAATCCAGCCGCCGCGAGCTGCTCGCCTTCGTCCAGAACATGCTCACCGGCAAACCCGCCGCCGAGGTGGAACTGCTCGTCAGCGATGGCAAGGCGGTGGTGGCCACCGGCAAGACCGCCGAGGATGGCGTGTTCACCGCGCCCCTCGAGACGCTCAAGGACCTTGCCAACGTGCGCCTCTTCGCCCTCGGCAAAGGCCACGCCGCCTCGTTCAACCTCGATCTGAGCGGCCTGCAACTCGCGGCCGGCCTCACCGCCAGAGGCTACCTCTACACCGACCGCCCGGTGTACCTGCCCGGCGAAACCGTGGCGTTGCGCGGCATCCTGCGCGAGGTGCGCAACAGCGCGTATGCGGTGCCGGAAAACAGCGGCTTCAAGCTCAGCATCAGCGACCCCCAAGGCCGCCTGTTGTCCGAACAAAGCGTGAAGGTCAGCCGCTTCGGCACTTTCGACGCGACCCTCGTGCTGCCCGCCAGTACCGCCACCGGCACCTATGTGATGGCCGCCCATCAGGAGCGCAAGGGTCTCGAGCCGCTCCATTTCCAAGGCACCTTCGACGTCCGCCCGTTCAAGCTGGAAAAAATCAAGCTGGCCATGGAGTTTGCGCGGCGCGTCTGGTTCCGCGGCGAAACCATCGAGGCGTCCGTGCAGGCCGCGTCTTATTGGGGTGAGCCGCTGGCCGGCCGCCCGGTGCGCTGCACCTTGCCGGATGGCCGCTCCCTAACCGTCACCACCGACCCCGCCGGCAAGGCCAAACTGTGCTTCGACACCACCGCCATGCGCCCCGGCAGCGCCATCAGCTTCACCGCCGCGCTTGACGGCGACAACCTCGCCATCAGCGAGTCGGTCACCCTGGCCCGGCTCGGCTTCGACATTGCGGCCAAGCCGAGCCAGCCGGTGGTCATTGCCGGCGAACCGTTTGACCTCGACCTAACAACCACCGCCGCCGATGGCCAGCCCACCGGCCAAACCCTCAAGCTCGCGGTGCTGCGCCTCGAGCAACCCACGACCAGCCCGGTCCTGGCGCTGCTGCCATGGCGCGATGAGGCGGGCGCGCAACCCGCCGAGGTCAAGGATTCCGATGCCGAAATCGTCACCGATCCCGCCACCGGCAAGGCCACCCTCGTCCTCACCTTGGACCGCGGCGGCATCTATCGGTTGCGCAGCACCGGCACCGATCGCTTCGGCCAAACCATCACCCACCAATGCCAGGTCGAGGTGTCCGATGCCAGCGACGCCACCAAGCTGCGCCTCTTCGCCGCTAGCGCCACCCTCAAGGTCGGCATGCAGGCCGGCGCGCGGCTGCACTCGCGCCTAACAAACGGGTTGGCGCTGGTGACCTTTGAGGGCGAGACCATTTTGCGCCACCGCATCATCGAACTCAAACCGGGCGACAACGACATCGCCCTCAAAGTCGGCCATGACCTCTTTCCTAACTTCCGCCTCGCGGTGGCGGCCATGGATGGCCGCGAGTTGCGCGGCGCGACCAAGGACTTCACCGTCGAGCGCGAACTCAAGGTCACCGTCAAGCCGCTCAAGGCGGGGTTTGCTCCCGGCGAATCGGCCACGGTCGAACTCAGCGTCACCGACCAGACCGGCGAGCCGGTCGAGGCCGAGTTGAGTCTGGCGCTGGTCCCCGAGGCGCTGTTTGCCGTCTGCCCGGATCCCCTGACTCCCATTCTCGAGTTCTTCCAGAACGATGCGCGCCGCCACGCCCAATTCAAGCTCGGCGCCACTTGCGCGTTCCGCGATCAAGGCACCACCCGCCCGGTCGCCAATGCCGTGGTGGCCGAGGCCGGCCGCCTGACCCGGAGTGAGGCGGACCGTGGCAAACTCGAGGCGCTGCGCCAGAACATGGCCGCGAACCAAACGCTGCCGGCAGCGCCCACCGGCGAAATGGGTGGCGCTGGTGCCGCCACAGGTGACGACGATGCCGCCGCCGCTCCGTTGTTAGACCGGCCGCTGGATTCCATCCCGGCCGGGCCGGGCGTTGACGCCAAGCCCGCCAAGGCGGACGCCAAGGCTGCCGCCGCCGCGCGCCGCGAAGTTCGCGGTGAGGGCCGCTGGTTGCCGGCGATTCTCACCGGTGCCGATGGCAAGGCGCTCGTCACGGTGCCGTTGCCGGAGACCACCACCGCCTGGCGTCTAACCGCCCGCGGCTGCACGGTGGAAACGCTGGTCGGCCAAGCCACCGCCCAAACCCTCACCCGCAAGGACTTTTTCGTCGAGCTGAAAACCCCGGCGTTCCTCCGCGAAGGCGACGAGTTCAGGGTGGTCGGACGCGTGCACAACCTAACTGAGTATGCCGGTCCCGTCGACCTCACGCTGCGCGTGCTCGATGCCAAGGATAAGTCCAAGGTGCTGGCCGAGCGGGCACAGGTCATCGACGTCAGCGCCATGGCCGGGGCCGAGCTCGCCTTTGCGGCCGTCACCGTGCCCGCGGCGTTGGAGATCACCACCCAACTCACCGCCACCACCCGGCCCCTCGCCGTCGCGCCCGCGCTCCAACCCGCCACCGATGCGCTGGCCCTCGACATTCCAGTTAGACCGTGGGGTCTGCCCTACGCCGCCCACGCCGGTGGCAGCGCCACGGCCGACGCCACCGCGCAGCTCGGCCTGCCCGCGCAACGCCCGTACCGCTCGTTGTGGATGAGTGTGGCCATCGGCCCGGACGTGCGCACCGCAGTGCTCGATATGGCGCTGCGCCGCAGTTGGGCCGGCCCCTGCGCCGACATCGCCCGGCTGTTGCCGCCGGCTTGGGGCGACACCCCGGCCAATGACTTGCTCGCCGCGGCCACCGCCTTGCGCTATGCCAACAGCGGCAAGGTGGATGAACCCTACACCCGCCAACTCGCCGCACGCGCGCGTGCCTTGGTAGCCTCGTTGGTCGCCAGCCAGGCGGCCGACGGCAATTGGAGTTGTCAGTCGTTAGGTCAGCTCACCACCGCGCGGGTGTTCTGGGCGCTCATCGAGGCGCGCCAAAGCGGCTTGGTCGTGCACAAGGACTGCATCGAGAAAGCCGCCGCCGCCTTGCTCAAACAATTCGAGGCCTGCGACGCCAACGATAACGACAGCAAGGCGGTGCTCCTCCATGCCCTCTCCACCGACAAGCGCGCCGATTTCGCCAATTGCAACCGCCTCTACCGCGAGCGCAATGCCCTGGGTAACTCCTGCCTCGCCCACTTGGCCCGCGCCTTCTTCAATCTGGAGCGCCGCGAAATCGCCACCGAACTGGCGACCATGTTAGAATCCAAGGCCAAAGAGGCGCCCCCCGGTCAGCCGGTGGTGTGGGAGGGCGGCTGCAAGACGATGTGGCTCAATGACACCGCCGAAACGGGCGCGATGGTTCTGTTAGCCATGGCGGAAACCCTGCCCGCTTCGGCGGTCACCGCCGCCGCTGCCCAGGCGTTGCTGCAGGCTCACGGGTGCTTCGGCTTCCCTTCCCCCCGCGCCCAGGGGCCGGCCGTTGCCGCGTTGGCCAGCTGGTTTGCCCAGGGTCTCCAACAAGCCACCGACGTGGAGATCGCGGTGGTGGTCAACGGCACGGACATTGGCACCGTCAAGGCCGTTGCCAGCCTCGGCCAACACCTGCTGGCCGTGCCTAACAATCTGGTCAGGGCCGGCAACAACCTCGTCGAGTTCAAGATGAAGGGCCGCGGCCGCTACACCTATGCCGCCACCTTGTTCGGGTTCTCGCCCGAGGTGACGGCCACCCCGCAGAGTGTCGTCCCGTGCATGGACAACGTGCAGCTTCTGCATGCCCCGCTCGCATACCGCGGCAAACCGATCGGCGCGGACAGCACCTCGCCTGTCACCAATCTTGAGAACGGCCAGCGCCTCCATGTCGTCTTGAACACCGCCCGCGGCTGGAATCAGGACGGCCGCCGCTATGCCCTTGAAATCGCCTTGCCGCCCGGCACCCGTCTGGACGAGAGCACCCTCAGCGCCAAGGCCTCGGAGATAACCGGCAGGGAAATCACGGATTCGACCATCACCCTGTTCTTCGACCGGTGGTTGCATCAGGTGGCCTTCGACCTAACCGGCTACGTGCCGGGCAGGTTCCGCATGTTGCCCCCGGTGATCCGCGAACTCGGCAACCCGGCCTTCCTCAGCATCGGCCCGCCGGCCGAACTGAGCGTGCTGGCCGCCGGCGAGAAGTCACCCGATCCCTATCAGATGAACGACGGCGAACACTATGCGCTGGGCAAATGCTCTTTCGACGATGGCGATCCCGCCACCGCCTTGCAACACCTGTCCGTCGTCCAGAAAAACAACCCGCAATACAACGAGAGCGAACTGGCCCGCATGCTGTTATGGATTCACACCAGCCCGCAGTTCTATGACGCCCGCAAAATCGTCGATCTGTTCGAGGTGTTGCGCGAGCGCTACCCGCAATTGGAAATCCCTTATGACAAAATCCTGGTGGTCGGCAGGGCCTACACCGAACTCGGCGAGTTCGAGCGCTCGTGGCTCGTGTTCCGCGCCGCCATCGCCGCCAGCTTCAACAACGACTCGGCCATCAGCGCCGTGCTCGAGGATGAGGGCCGCTTCCTCGGCTCCATCGACTTCCAGGAACGCATCTGGCGCGAGTACCCCGATACCGCCGACGTGCTCGCCAGCTATTTCGCGCTGTCGCAGTTGCTCTATCAAAAGGCCCCCGCGGCGCACGCACTGCCCAAGGAGGACGGCGTCCAGCCCGACAAAACCGCCATGCTCAAACGCACCGCCGACCTGCTCCTGGCCTTTCTGGCGATGTATCCGGCCGACCCGCTGGCCGACACCGCCGGGTTCTCCCTGGCCAACTGCCTGCTGACCTTGAAAAACCACCCGCTGGTCGTTTCGTTAGGCAACGAGTTCGCCAAGAAATTCCCGGACAGCCCGCTGGCGCCCGGCTTCCAATACCTCAGCGCGCTCGGCTGGTTCTGGCAGAACCAATACGCCGAGGCGCTGGCCGCCGCCAAGGTGGTGGCCGACGGCGACAGCAAGGACCGCGATTTCGCCCGCTACATCCTCGGCCAGATCTATCACGCCGAGGGCAAACCCAGGGATGCCGTCGAGTGGTATGACAAGGTCCGCCAAATCTATCCAGACGCCGCCGAGGCCATCGCCTACTTCGAGAAAAAAAGCATCGCGCTCGACGAAATCACCGTGGTCAAACCCGGCGAGCCGGTCGAACTCACACTCAAATACCGCAACATCAAGGAGGTGTCGCTGCAGGTCTATCGGGTCGACCTGATGAAACTCTATCTCCAACAGAAAAACCTCAGCGCCATCACCAGCGTGCAACTCGCCGGGATCCGCCCGGAACTCGAACAGACCACCACCCTCGGCGACGGCAGGGACTATGTCGAAAAGGAGCGCAAGCTCTCCCTCCAGTGGAAGAAAGAGGCGGCCTATCTCATCATCTGCCGCGGCGATGATCTCTTCACCAGCGGCATGGTCCTCATCACCCCGCTTAAGATCGAGGTCCAGCAGGATGCCAGCAGCGGCCGCGTCCGGGTCAACGTGTTAGACACCGCCAAGGGTGGCTACCGGCCCGAGGTCCACGTCAAGGCCATCGGCAGCGCCGATAGCGCGTTCCGCAGCGGCGAAACCGACTTGCGCGGCCTCTTCATCGCCGACGACGTCCACGGCAAGGTCACCGTCATTGCCCGCGAGGGCGAGTCCCGCTACGCCTTCTTCCGCGGCGATACCTGGCTCGGCGCGCCACCCGACGCGCCCGCCGCCCAGCCCAAGCCCGCCGCGGGCCAACAACAACCCGACTACCAAGGCAACCTCAACCTGGAGAATGAAAAGATCCAGCAGCATAACAAAGTCAAGTTCAACGAACAACGCCGCCAAGCGCCTAACAAAGGCGTGCAGATGAAGCAGGCGTTCTGAGGTGGCGGGTTCAGTCCATGCGCCGCGCCCGGAGTTGTGCCAATTAGTCCGCCGCGCGCGGCCCGCGCCTGCCACCGCGACTTCCCGCGCTTGCCCATGCCGCACAAACCCCCCAGACTCCCGGCGCCGCCCACCTCACGCCGCTGCCCAGCCTCACCTGCTTCCCCCGTTCCATTCCGCGCATGTCCACTTGGCGACCAATCCCCCCACCCCGATTCTGGCAGCGTTGGCTGCCCGAGCGCTGGCATTGGCCGGCGCGCTGGCTGATGGCGCTGGCCCTCGCCGGGCTGGTCGGCGGGGCCGGCCTCGCATTTTGCTATTTCCTGCTGGCGATGCGCTTTGATTTGAACGCCGTGGCGCGGCTCCCCGCCGATCCGGTGTACTACGACCGGCGCGGCAAGGAACTGCCCGCCCCCGCCGGGGCCGGCCGCCGCCTGGTCGCCCGCCGGGATATCCCGGACTTTTTGGTGCAGGCCTTGCAAGCGCGTGAGGACGCGCGGTTCTTCGCCCACTGCGGGGTGGACTTCCGCGGCCTCGGCCGCGCCACCCTGCGCAATCTCAAGGACCGCGATTTCACCCAGGGTGCCTCCACCCTCTCGATGCAACTGGCCCGCAACACGTTTGATATCCGGGCCAAATCCCTGCACCGTAAATTCCTCGAAATCGCCCTCACCCTGCGCATCGAGTCCCGCTACTCAAAAGACGAAATCCTCACCAACTACCTCAACCGGATCTACTTTGGTGCCGGCTGTCACGGGATCGAACAAGCAGCGCAAACGTATTTTGGCAAAGCCACCCGCGACCTCACCCCAGGCGAATGCGCGCTAATCGTCGGCATCATCCGCGGCCCGCATTTGTTTTCGCCGCTGCGCCATCTCGATGCCGCCATCGCGCAACGCGACCAGACCCTCAGCCGCATGGTGGCCATGGGCTTCATCACCGCCGCCCGCTGCACCGCCATCCGCGCCCAACCCATCGCCCTCGTCAACGACGAGCAAGCGGATATCCAGCCCTCCTACGCGCTCCAAGCCATCCAGCGCGAACTCAACCGCATCCTCGACGAGAGCGATATCCGGCTCGGCGGCCTGCGGGTCAACACCACCCTCGACGCCGCTTGGCAGGAACGCCTGGATACCGAACTTACCCGCGCCGTCACCGCCCTGGAACAAGAAAAATCCTGGACCCACCCGAGCCATGCTGGCCACCCCGCCGGTGGCAAGCCGCGATACGTCCAATACGCCGCAGTCACCACCGAGACCCGTTCGGGTGCCATTCTTGCCCTCATCGGTGGCCGCGATTACCAGCAGTCCCGGTTCGATCGCACCCGCTCCAGCCGTGATCTGGGCTCCGCCTTCGAGCCTTTCGTCGCCGCTGCCGCCGCCGAACGCGGCAAACTCGTGTTGTCCGGTAAACCGGTGCAAACCGGACGCCAAATCGGCCCTGCGGAAGTCGAGCGCATCGCCAAGCGCTGCGGCATTGCCGGCCCGTTCCTCCTCCAGACCGATGATTTGTTCCGCGGCTCGGTCGCCGCCACCCCCATGGAAATGTCCATCGGCCTCGCCACCCTCGGCAACAAGGGCAACCGCCCGCTTCCGTTCTTCATCCGCGACATCTGCGACGCGGCCGGCAAAGTCCTCTACACCGCCACCCCGGACCTCAGCCCCGCACTCAGCCCGTCCGCCGCGCTGGATGCCATCAGCGTCCTGCGCCGCCAGGCCGGCACCCGCTGTTTCACCGGCGCCACCGGCTCGGAACGCGACGCCTGGACCCTCCGCCTCGGCCCGGGCGGCGCCACCGCCATCTGGATCGGCTTCGACGACCCGACCGTCATCGCCCCCGAGCGGCGGCTCAAGTCCCTGCTCGATGAATTCGTCGATCGCCTCGGCAATGACTGAGCCGCGCTCAAACCCCTTTGACAGATCCGCCCTCCGCCCACATAATCCCCCCATGCAAGCCATCCAGTTCGAACAAGCCGTCGTTTCCATCCTGAAACGTGACAAGCGCTTCGACCCGCAGGCGTACTTTTTCCTCAAGGACGCCCTCGATTTCACCTTCAAACGCATCACCGAAACCCAGAGCGGCCAAACCCGCCACGTCAGCGGACCGGAACTCGTCGGCGGCTTCCGCGATCTCGCCCTCGAGCAATACGGCCCGATGGCCGCCACCCTGATGACCGAGTGGGGGGTGCGCAAATGCAGCGATATCGGCGAGATGGTCTTTCATCTCATCGAAGAGCAGATCTTTGGCAAACAAGAATCCGACTGCCAGGAAGACTTCACCGGCTCCTTCGATCTCGAAGATTCCCTCCGCGCCCCTTTCGTGCCGAAAACCCGCCTCCCCATCGCTCCCGCGCCGCCCATCCCACCGCGAAATCCCGCCGCCGACCCGCGCCTCACCGGAAATTTGAAAAATTCCTGAAATTGCGCGTGCCCTCCGGCCCCGGTTCATTATACTGCCGCGAACCACCGCATGCAAAACGCCACCCGATTCACTTTCCAACGCGGATGCGTTACCCTCCTCGCAACTGCGTGTTGGATCGTGCCGCTGCTAGCTAACGAGACGCCGGCCCCGGCCCCGCTCGCCGAACGCGAATTGGAAGAGCGCCGCGCCGCCATCGCGGAAGCCGAGGAGCTGCTCACCAAGGGCGATCAAGCCTATCTAGCGGACCGCTTCGCCGATGCCGCCGTCGCCTTCTCCGGTGCCAGGGAATTGGTCCCGGATGCCCCGCTCACTGCGCAACTCCGCGCCGCCGCCACCCAACGCTTCGTCCAGGCCTCCATTGCCCATGCCAACGCCCTCTCCCGCAAGGGCGACGTGGCCGCCGCCAAAGCTGCCGTCGAGGCCGTGCTCAAGCCCGACGTCGCACCCAACGATGCCGGCGCCCTCGCCCTGCGCAACCAACTCGACGATCCAATCCGCACCAACCCGGCCCTCACCAAGCAATACACGGCTGAGGTCGACGCTGTGCGCCAGCGCCTCTACACCGCCGAGGGCGCCTACAATTTGGGCAAATTCGCCGAGGCCAAAAAACATTACGAGGCAGTCCTGCGTATCGATCCCACCAACACCGCCGCCCGCCGCGGCTTGGAGCTGGTGGCCACCGCCAAGGTAGCCTATCAAAAATCCGCCGCCGACCAGACCCGTGCCGAGTTGCTCAACGAGGTCGCCGCCGGTTGGGAAACCGCCGTGCCAAACCCGACCTTGGATGTCGCTGCGGTGGATCCCAACGTGCCGTCTCCAACCGGCGCGTTTGTGCCCGTTGCCAATAAACTCGACCGCATCGTTATTCCCAACCTCTCTCTGGACGGCGCCTCGCTGCAGGATGCCATCGACTTGCTGCGGATCCGCTCGGCGGAGCTCGACACCCTCGAACTCGACCCCGCCCGCCGCGGCGTGAACTTCCACATCGATATCGGCGGCGAAAGTTCGGAGCTCGGCAACCGGATCCGCGCCGTGCGCTTCAACCTGCGCCTCACCAACGTGCCGATCTCGCAGGTGCTGCGCTACGTCAACGAGCAAACCCAAACCACCTACACCACCGACGATTTTACCGTCATTATCCGCCCCCAGGGTTTGGATTCCAAGGAGCTGGTCAGCCACATCTACCGGGTCCCGCCCGACTTTCTCTCCAGCCTGGGTACCAGCCGCGATGCGGCGGCCGTCAAGCAGGGGGATCCATTCGCCACCGCGCCGCCCAAGGCCCTGCTGGCGGAACGCCGCGGGGCTCAGGAAGTCCTCCACGAACAAGGCATCCAGTTCCCGGAAGGGGCCTCCGCCACCTTCAACCCGGCCAACAGCACCCTCACCGTGGTCAATACCGCCGCTAATCTCGATATCATCGCCCAGATCGTCGACTCGGTCGCCAAAACCGAACCGGTGATGGTGTGCGTCCGCGTCACCATGATTCAAGTCCAGGAAAACCGCCTCAAGGAGCTCGGCTTCGATTGGCTGGTCAGCCCGATGGGTTTCGGTGGTGCCGGTTGGATCCCAGGCACTGATACCCTCAACTTCAGCGGCGGCACCGTCGGCAACGGTAGCGCCATGCACGACATCGACATTCCGTCCGGCCAATTCGAGCGCAATCCGATTACCTCGGGCAACCGCAGTGGCGATGGCGCCGCCTACAAAAACTCCATTGATCAACTCATCGATACCAACAATGATATCACCCGCGTCGATGCCGCATCCCGCGCCCCCGGCATCTTCGGCGTCAGCAAGGTCCTCAATGATCGCTCGGTCCAAGTCCTCATGCGCGGTCTCGATCAGAAAAAAGGCGTCGATATCATGACCGCCGCCTCCACGGTCACCCGCAGCGGCCAAGCCTCCAGCGTCCGCTCGGTGCGCGAAATGCCCTACCCCACCGAGTACGAACCCCCGCAATTGCCCAGCACCGGCGGCAATAGCAACGGTGGCGTCGGATTCGCCGTGCCCCCAGCGACGCCCAGCGCCTTTGAAAAACGCGAAATCGGCATCACCTTGGAGGTCACTCCCACCGCCGATGAGGCGAAACGCTTCGTGGATGTCGCCCTCAACCCGTCCGTGGTCGATTTTGATGGCTTCGTCAATTACGGCAGTCCGATCTTTGCGCCGCAAGCCACCAACTTGGTTGGCATCCTCGACCCGTTGCTGCCGCGCACCCTGCTCTCCGACAACCGGATTCTGATGCCCGTGTTCAGCACCCATCGGACGGCCACCAGCCTGACGGTTGCGGACGGGGCGACCATCGTCATTGGCGGCCTGCTGCAGAATCGGATTCAAAACGTCGAGGACAAAACCCCGCTCTTCGGCGATCTTCCAATCTTCGGCCGCCTCTTCCAATCCAAGGCCGTGCAGCCGATTTCCACCGCCGTTGTGTTCTTGGTTAATATCCAGCTCGTTGATCCCACCGGTCAACCGTTCAACAACCGCTGAGGGTTCTGCCTTGGGAGCGCTGCCTCTACCTCAATTCCCATCTTTCAGCCCCCATGCCTGCTGCACCGAGCGATCCGGAAAAGTACTCGATCGATGAAATGATGGAGCGCCTCAAGGGCTCGGTTTCAGACGATCCAACCACCGCCGGCGAGTTGGTCACCCGCGCCGATGGGACCCAGGCGGTCCGGGTTCGCAAGCGCAAACGCCGCAGCGACCAACCACAACGCGACGAGGCCAAACGCTTCAAGCGGCTCCGCATGCTGCAAGTCGCCGCCGCCTTGGTCGTCTTGCTGGCCGGCGGGTTAGCCATCGGTGGGGCCTTCGTGTACGCCAATACTGCCCCCTATCGCAAGTCCATCACCGAGGCCATCGCCAACAGCACCGGGGCCAGCGTCGAGTTCAAGATGTTCCGCGTCAGCCCCGCCAGCGCCAACGCCGACTCCATCGAACTGGAGTGGCCGCTGGGCAACCCCGTTAAATCCGTCCGCCTCGCTGGCGTCATGGCCAAAATCTCGCCGTTCAGCCTGTTAGGAACGACGTTGCGTGGCGATGAAATTTCCGCCCGTGAGGGCCATTTGTTCTTGCAGGCCCCCACCGCCGAGGCGGATCTGTCGGCCATAGCAGACCGTGCCGCCGGCCGCATGCCGGTGCAGTTCAACCGCATCGCGGTTCCCAAATTCAATGTCACCGTCGGCGATCCCACCCGGCCCGCCCTCAAACTCCTCAACTCCGAAGCCGCGCTGCGCTGGGACAAACCGAACCACCAGACGGCTCTCCACCTCTATCGCGGCGCCCTCCAAATCACCGGTTGGCCCGCCTTCAAAATCGACCGCGCCGTGATGGAATTCCACGGGGCGGAAACCGAGTTGCTGCTGTTGCGCCTCAACGATTCCGACCCCAAACGCGGCACCCTCGACCTCGCCGGCACCATCCGGCCATTCGCCATGGCGGCCCGCTCAACCCTCAGCGTCAAACTCGACAATTTCAATTTCGGCGAACTCGTCGGCGCCAATTTCGGCGAGCTGATCGCTGCCAAAATCGACACCCTCGCCGACGCCGGGGCCAACACGCTCTCGTTCCGCCCGGACTCGCTCGCCAGCGTCGAGCTCGACCTCGCCTTCAAAAGCGCCCTGTCGTCAAAAGTCAGCATCAAGGGCTTTCCGTTCCTGTTGTTCCTGGTGCCTACCCTCAATGACAAGTGGTATGAAAATCCCCTCTTCGTGGGCGATGCCACCGGCGTGATCCAGCGCAAAAATGCTAGCGTTGAAATCCGTGACCTGCGGCTGGAAAGTAAATCGCGCATGGCCATCCACGCCACCCTCGCCGCCGCCGCCGATAACTCGCTCGCCGGCACCATGGAAATCGGCATCCCGGAATCCATCGTGGAACTCTCCCGCAATGCCAAAATCAACTCCTTGCTCACCCCTCCCCGCAACGGCTATCGCTGGGTCTCACTCAAAATCGCCGGCACCTTGGCCCACCCAACCGATAATTTCGCCGCGCTCTACGCCGCCGCCGCCGACCCCGCCGCCGACTCCGCCGCCGACCCCGCCGCCGACCCCGCCGCCGACTCCGCCGCCGACCCCGCCGCCGACCCCGCCGCCGAC
>CAIZNN010000224.1 GCA_903934285.1 Akkermansiaceae bacterium
CGAGAACGCCCACGCCAAGATGTTCGGTTGCCGTGTTTCCTTGAGAGATGGTTTTCGCATGCCTTGCCATGCACGCGAAAATACACAAATTCTCCCAACCGTCAACTTAAACTGACAGTATTGGGCATCCTGCCCGCCGCCTCTTCCTGTCTCGTCTTAAGTAAACCGTATTGGGCATGCCGCCGCCCTCACAGTTTGGATAGAATGGCCAGCGCTGCCTGGTTGTCGTATTTTTTGGCGATGTCGAGGGCGGTGACCCCTTCCTTGGATTTGAGGGTGGGATCGACTTTGTGGTCGAGCAGAAGTTGCACCATCGCCGCGCTGCCGCTGGCGGCTGCCTCATGCAAGGGCGTGCCGCCCAGTTCGCTCAGGACCATCGGATTGGCCCCGCCGGCTAGCAGGGCCTTGGCACTGTCGAGTTGATTCTTGGCCGCCGCGTGGTGCAGCGGCGTCCAGCCCGCCTTGTCGCGCACATCGGGCTTGGCCCCCGACTTGAGCAGCGCGGCGACCAGCAACGGATTGTTGCGCTCCACCGCCAGGTGCAGAATGCTGCGCTGCGCGGCGTCCTGGTCGTCGGCCTTGGCGCCTGATTCTAACAACAACAGTGCGATCTCGGTCTTGTTGCGCAGCACCGCCTGAGCCAGCGGCGAGCGGGCCTTGTCGCCGCTTTGGAGGAGGCTGGCCGGATTGGCGGCGAGGTGGAGGCGCACGTCGGCGAGGTCGCCGCGGGCGATGGCTTCGTCGATGGTTTGGGTGGCCGGGGCGGCGGCGACGGTGCTGACCACCCCTTGCGGCGGCACTTCCAGGCCGGCGATCCAGACGATGCCATTGAGCACCAACTGGCGGAAATCCTCGTTCGCCCAGTTGCGGTGGAAATGCCCGCCGCTGAAGCCGAAGCCGCGCGATTTGTTAGGATTGGCGACCGCCCAGGCCAGCGTCTGCGGGACCTTGTCGGCGAGTTCCTTGCGCACGGTGGGGTTGCCCGAGCGCGGGCCGTCGGCGCCGAGGGAAGCCGCCGGCGGCAGTGCTTGCAGCAGCGGGGTGGCATCGGCGCGCAACCGCAGATGATAGTAGAACTCATCCTCCATTTCAAAGGGTGCCACGCCGCGGGTGACCGGATGGCTGGCGAGGATCGGCTGGGTCATGTGCCAGATCGGATTGACCGACCAGTCCACCTCAAAGCGGCCGCCGAGTGCCTCATCGAATAATTTGACCAATTCCGGAGCGCCGGGTTCGAGCGCCCAGTGGATGACGGCGAGGCCTTTGCCGGCGGTGTAGTGGGCGCGCAGTTCGGCGAGGTGGCCATTGGCCGGGTGTTGGTCCATGCCATCGCCGTAGATGACCAGGGCGTCGGCGGCAGCCAGCTTGGCGGCGTCTTGAGGCCAGCCGTTGCTGACCTCCACGGTGAGGTCGAGGCCGCTGGCGGCGAGGTGTTTGGCGAGCACCTCGCAGCCGGCCGGGTGTTCATGTTGGCCGGCGGCGTGGCTTTTCGGGCCGGCAATGATGAGGATGGCTTTCGGCGCGGCGGACAAGGGTGCCAGCGCCAGGAGCAAGCAGAGGATGGGGCGGGGGACGTGCATAGTTACGGCGAAATACGGCGGCGGGGTCGGCAATGTTTCGGGCTGCGGCGGATTTTTTCCCGGAGATGAAAGAATTGGCCATGGCGTCGGGTAGCGTGCCAAAGCGGCGCCACCTTTGAGAGTGGCGACGATCTAACACCCACCCCCAGGCAAGCACCCCATGAGTCCCACCATCAATCGCCGTTCATTTCTCGGAACCTCCACGTTGGCGGGAGCCAGTTTGGCTACCGGTTCTCTTTTCGCCGTGAATCTAACGGAAAAAACCAAGAAGCTCAAGGTTGGCTTGATCGGCTGTGGCGGGCGCGGCACGGTAGCGCTCAGTGATTTCCTTGAAGCCTGCAAGATCCTCGGCCTGCAGGGCGAGGTGGTGGCCACCGCCGACGCGTTCAAGGCCAATGCCGAAGCGGCGGGCAAGAGCCATGGCCTGGGGCCGGAGCGCTGCTTTGGCGGCTACGATGCCTATCAAAAAGTGGTGGCCAGCGATTGTGATTTTGTGGTGATGGCGACGCCGCCGGCATTCCGGCCGGTGCATTTGGCTGCGGCGGTGGAGGCGGGCAAGCATTGTTTCATTGAAAAGCCGGTGGCGGTCGATCCGGTCGGTGCGCGCGCCATCATTGCCACGGGCGCGAAGGCGGCGACCAAGGGCCTGGGGATTGTGGCCGGCACCCATCTGCGGCGCACGGCTGAATACCGCCGCAACAAGGCGCTCATCGACGCCGGGGCGATCGGCGCGATTCGCGGCGGGGTGGTGCGATGGAATGGCGGGGGGCCGTGGATTGCGCCGCGCCGCGCCGAGGAATCCGACGCCTCGTACATGACCCGCAACTGGCTGAATTTCACCGAACTTTCCGGCGATCACATCGTCGAGCAGCACGTCCACAATCTTGATGTGGCGGTGTGGTTCCTCGGCCGCCTGCCGGTTTCGGCGGAAGGATTCGGCGGCCGGGCACGCCGCGAAACCGGCAATCAGTTTGACTTTTTCAGCATCGACCTGGATTTCGGCGATGGCGTGCACATCCACAGCCAGTGCCGGCAGATTTTCGGCACCCATGGCTCGGGTGGCGAAATATTCACCGGGGTGGACGGGATTTGTTATGGCAGTGGCAAAGTGACCGGCAAGGCGGTGGAGGTCGCCCCGATCACGGTGGATTCCGGCAATGCCTATGTGCAGGAGCACGTCGAGCTGATTCGCAGCGTGTTGGCCGGCCAACCGCTCAATGAGGCCAAGACCATCGCGGAATCCACCTTGGTCGCCATCATGGGCCGCATCTCCGCCTATACCGGCAGCTTCGTGCGCATGGCGGATTTGTTGGAGAATGATAAATCCGCGCTCTATGGCTTGGCCTGCTCCCCGACGGCGCTCGATTTCGAAAAGGGCCCGATCAAGTTGCCGGCGGAAGTGCCGCCGGTACCGGGTGATGGTGCCAAGTTTCCCACCCGCGCCTGACCTGACCCATTCACTCGCAAGCCCCATCCCATGAGCACCTCACGTCGCAAGTTTCTCGCGGTGTCGTCCTGTGGCACGGTTGCCGCCGCATTGCCCGGCACGTTGCTGCAGGCCGCCGCCGCGCCCCAGGCCGGGGGCCAGCCGGCAGACGCAGACAGCCGGCCCAAGGCGGTGCTGCGCCTGTCGTGTCAGGAAGGGGTCGCCCCCGGCAATTCGCTCACCGAGAAGCTCGACTTCCTGGAGGCACATGGCTTCGAGGGGATCGAACCGAGCGGCAAGGGGCTTGTCGCTCGCGTCGAGGAATATCGCAAGGCGCTGCAAGGCCGCAAGATCAAGGTCAGCGCCGTGTGCTCGGGGTATCAAGGGGTGCTCATCTCCGACGTCGAGGAAGAGCGGACCAAGGCGCTGGCCGGCATGAAGGAAATCCTCACCGTGGCCGGCGCGCTGGGCGCCGTCGGCATGATCATCGTGCCCGCAGGCCACAATCAAACCAAGCTCGGCCATCAGGAAGCCCGCGAGTTGTTAGTGAAGCTGCTGCCGGAGCTCGGCGCCCACGCCCAGCAGGCGGGCACCCGTATTTTGTTAGAGCCGCTCAACCGCCAGGAGTGTCATTTCCTGCGGCAAGTGGCGGATGGGGCGGCGATTTGCCGCGATGTGAACCACCCGGGCATTGCGCTGATGGGGGATTTCTGGCACATGACCTGGGAGGAAACCAGCGACTTTGCCGCCTTTGTCGCCGCCGGCAAGTATCTGCAACATGTCCATTGCGCCAGCCGCAAG
>CAIZNN010000225.1 GCA_903934285.1 Akkermansiaceae bacterium
AACCACAACTCACTTGAAATCCGTTACTTGTGGCGGATCTGACAAATTCGGGACGGATCGTCCACACAAAATTCCACACAAGTTGACGCGAGCCCCGGGTCCTATGACCCGGAAAAGCAAACGCCGCAGCAGTGTCTTGGAGATCGGAACCGGCCTCACGAAGGTCCGCATCTACACCATCCACCGCAAGGATGGATACGACCAGTTCACGTTGGCATGGAAGGAAGGCGGAATACGGAAAACGCGGAGCTTGGCGTCCATGGCAGAAGCCCGCATGATCGCCCAGCAGACCACCGTCCGACTGATCAACGGCGGATGCGTGACGGACGAGGCCACGAAACGGGACATCGAGCTGCTCCGCCACTGCGAGCGTGCCGCCAAGGAGTTCGGCATCACCCTTTCGGCGGCCATTGACGAATGGACGAGCGCCCGCAAAGCCGCCGGGGATGTCTCCCTCTCCGAAGCGCTCCGTTTTTATCAGGCCAACCGGAGGGACATCCTGGCCACGCGCACCATCGCCCAGGTGGCTGAAGAGTTCGTCGAGTCGCGCCGTGCCAGCGGCGTTGGAGCCACCCACGTCAAGAACTCAAAACTGAATTTGAAGCGCTTCACAGGCCATGTGAAGGGCAATATCGGGGATGTGACGGTCGCGGACGTCAATGGATTCCTCCGGACGCAAAAGCTTTCGCCAGTGTCCCTCAACGGGATACGAGCCAGCATCGTCGGTATGTTCGGCTTTGCCAAACGGCAGGGTTACCTCCACCCCGACCGCAAGACTGCCGCCGAACTTTCCGAGTCTTTCAGGGTACCCGATGCGCAAATCTCAATCTACACCCCCGACGAGATGGGCGGGATGCTCTTGGCCGCCAAGGCGAGGCACCTGCCGTTTCTGGCCATTGGCGCATTCGCCGGAATCCGCTCCGCCGAGATCCACAGGCTCCATTGGGAGGACATCAAGTGGGACCGCGGCCACATCGAGATCGCCGGCCGCAAGGCGAAAACGGCGGCCCGGAGGCTCGTTCCGCTGCCGGACAATCTCAAGGCGTGGCTCGCACCCTGGCGGGAGCAAATCGGCCTGATCATCGAATCGGAGGACAAGAGCGGAGCACTCAACGACCTCGCGGTCAAGGCTCAGGTCCCCGGCGGATGGCGTCAGAATGCCCTCAGACACTCGTTCATCAGCTACCGGGTAGCGGAGACAGGGGACGTGGCCCGCACTGCCCTGGAGGCCGGGAATTCGCCGCAAATGATCTTCCGCCACTACCGGGAAGTTGTGACCGAGGATGCCGCCAAGGTGTGGTTCTCAATCACACCGCCCGATGGCTGGCTGCCGAGCGAACTAAAGTGGAGCATCCGCGAGAGGCAGCGGAAGATTTCCTGTCGTCAAGAAAACCACCCGTGCGTTGACAGCGCCAACGGTGCGCAACCATGAACACCATCGAACCCACTCTCATCAAGAAGAAGGAACTCGCCAAGCGCCTGTCAGTCAGCACCCGGACCATCGACACTTGGGTCGGCAAGCGGCTGATTCCCTACATCCAGATCACGCCCCGCTTCTATCTTTACGAGTTCGAAGCAGTGCTGGTCGCCATTCGGAAACACTATCAGATTGAACCAGCGAGCCGGGCCTGAACTCAAGCAACAAGAACGCCCCGGACAGCGCGAGCCATCCGGGGCGTTCTTGTTTGATGTTGCTCAGCCCTTGAAACTGGAGTTGGGTTTGCCGTCGTCGAGCAGGTCGCCGATGCGGTTCACGGCGTCCTTGAGAATCGAGGCGGCGGCGAACACGATCACCCCAACCGTTGGATCGACGAACGGGATGACGTTGAGGGCGGACACGAGGCCGGCGACCTTGCCGACGAAGCTGAGGTATTTGAGTGCTTTCATGGTGACCTGGGTCTGGTGTCAACGGTGCCGTAGCCTGTTCTCAGGTGCTATGGTCTCACAAGATGGCAAACTCACTTGTCAATCATCCCCATAACAGGTAGATGTGGCGCGAAGGAAGGAACCACCACCCCAACAAATATGAAATCGATCAAGAACCTTACACGCATGACCTACGACACCGCCTCCTTCCTGGGCTGGCGCCTTGCCCGCAGCAGCAAAGGAACTGCCTTCGTCAAGTATTTCTCTGACAGGAAATACGGCGGTGAGAAGAAATCGTTCGCTGCTGCCCAGGCGGCTCTGACTGCTTTGAAAGCCACCCTCGAAGGTGCCAAGTTGGTCAACGGCAAGCATACTGCCACGACCATCCGCAAATTTGAGAAGCTGCTTGAGCAAGCGTAGTCACGGATGTCCATCGTGCGGTTGCTGTGATTACCTCTTTCGCAGCTTCCTGACCATGCTCACCAGCGACAGGATGCCGACTACCAAACCGACCAGCAGCGACGTGACCCGCAGGTGCCATTCGATCTGCTCCTGATAGGACGTGATGACGCC
>CAIZNN010000226.1 GCA_903934285.1 Akkermansiaceae bacterium
GGCAAGCGGGAAATTCGCCAATCAGAATGTGTAGTCCAACTCCAT
The DNA here is from genome assembly GCA_903934285.1 of Akkermansiaceae bacterium. Classification (GTDB taxonomy): domain Bacteria; phylum Verrucomicrobiota; class Verrucomicrobiia; order Verrucomicrobiales; family Akkermansiaceae; genus Luteolibacter. Next base: position 46 of record CAIZNN010000226.1, read on the forward strand.
CGAGGCCCGCGTGGTGGTCGGCAGGCTGGCGGTTGCCACAAACGCGTCGCCCTCGGACTCGAACATCGCGAGTTTGACCAGCGCGGTGAAGTGCTCGTCGAATTTCTTGACCAACACCGAATCATATTCCCAGCCATAGCCGGTGGAGAGGGTGTCGTCGCCATAGGCGTGGAGCGCGTTGGTCCATTTGATGCCGCAGAAAACCGCCAGGGTATGGGAAACATAGACATCCGTGAGACCGTTGTGATTGCCTTCGATGCGGCCGTTGGCAAAGGCGTCGGCGTAACCATTGAAGCCATGCACGGTCGCCAGCGGTGTTCTGAAGCCGGCATTCATTGCATGGTGACTGATGAAAAGTAGGAATCGTCTGCTATTGGGCAAGGGACCGCGGCAGCGGGTGGCGGGGTGTCACGCAGGTGCTCGACGCACTCCCAGGCATCGGCCAGCAGCAGACCGGGCAATTCAGCGATGGCCGCAGCTGCCGCCGCTGCCGCTGCCGCCGCAGCGGTTTAGCTGTGATGACAGATGAGCGCCACGGCATTGTCGGCCGCGTTGCCGGCCGCAATGGCGAGTTGCGCGTTCTGGCCGCGGCCATAGCGCCGGGTGATGGTCGCCATGTCCAGATCGTTGGTTAGAACCAGTTGCCGGTGGCAGGGTTTGGATAGACTTCAAACCCCCACGCGCAAATCCCTGGCACTCCACAGCAGTCCCTTCGCACCGCTGCCGCTGCCCCTCATCGCCCGCGCACCATCCTTGCGCTTGGCGCTAAACCGCTCTCGTGCCCGGGCAAACGCCTCGTTCACAAACTCCTTGCTGCCGATCACCGCCCCGTCCGTGAAATATCTCACCCGGCAATGCAGCATTTGCGCCATGCCAAGATCCTTCAGGACCGTGCCGTTGTCTTTGCTTTCCAACATCTCGGCGGTGTTCAGTGTGTTTTGGGCCACGCGTTTTCCGGCTCCGGCCATGTCGGCTCGCCCCGCCTTGCGCCCCAAGGCCAGACCCATCAGCCGTCGGTATAGGCACGATACCTCCTGCCATTTTCCTGCCTCAAAGCCCACTCCCTGATCACAAAAATACGCCCGCACCAAGCCCTCGCGTGCTTTTTTCCCGTTTCCTTTCTTCCCGCCGCCAACCGCTTCCCCATAACTGCTCCAGCGGTAATCCGCCGGATCGCCCACCATCCCCGCCCGCACCGGGTTCAAGTCGATATATGCCGCCATCGTCCGCGCCGCCACTCCGCTTTCCACGATCACGCTCTTAAAGCGCTCTTCCCACAATGTTCCTGAACGCGTATGCACTCGGTTGAACCACCGCGTGAAGCGAATCAACAAGCCCTTCATAAACTCACTCAAATCATGCATCCGGTAGGTGAATCGAGCATGAATGGCCGCCACCCGTGCGGCAGGCGCACCATCATTCTCGCCGATAGAAATCTTCCTCGCCTCCACCAATTCCGCCGCCACTCCCGCCACCACCATCTCGGAATACAGCCCACCAAGACGCTTCAGTAATTCCTCGTCACTCAACCCTCCTTCCGCCATCGGCGGGACCTCCAGCAGCAAATGGAAATGATTCGACATCACGCAATACGACAATACCCGGCAGCCTGAAAAATTCTCATACATCCGCATATACATCCGGAACGCCTCGCATTCCCTCTCCTCAAACACAAACCGCCGATCCACCACCCGCGAGATACAGTGGTATATCACAGGCTTCGTAACCGAATCCTTCCAACCCGCCAGCCATCGGGATTTACGCATGTAACCACCATACCACCAAAAACCGCACAATCCAAAAGATTCTCTGCTTTTTATCTGTCACCCAGTAATACTCACGGCACAACCGTGTCCGTGAGGGGAAATTTTCAAGCACCCAGAGTCGGCATGCCCGGATCTGACACCAAACGAGAAAAATCAATGAATCCCGAACACGCCGCAGTATGTGTCCTGTCACCTCAACAACAAAGGGTGA
>CAIZNN010000227.1 GCA_903934285.1 Akkermansiaceae bacterium
AACACTTACGGGGCTATATCAACCTTCAGGCGGATGCGTGCCGCCCTGTGGCCTGCGGAATTGCGCTCGCTCCGCTCACGCCATGCCAGTCAGGCGCCGGCTCCGCCGCCGGCGCAGCATCGGTTCATGTATCCATGCACTGCGTTCCCTGTGTACGCTTCAGCCATGACGTTTCCCCATCCATCAGCCTCCAAGTCGGCTTCCGGGTTCGGGTGGTTCACGCGGTGCCTCCCGCGAAGTTCCAATGGGTTAGCCGTCATGTCTGCAACACTCGGTAGTTTCTACTGGCTAGGTTTTGAAACATCAGATCTTTCATCTGACAAGAAGCGCCTTGCTTGGCTCGGCGCACAACGCCTCGGGTCCGCCACCGGCTACCGGGGGCAATCCTTTGACGTGGGGGTTGGAGGTTGAGCTTCTGCCGGAACTTTGTCTGCGGACTTGGTAGCCGGTTGGCCAGCGCCCGGTTGTTCTGCGTTCTTGTCTTTCGATTCTGGCACCGAGTACTCGAATCTTAGAGTAGTGGTGAACCTGGTTAGCAACATGCTCTTTGCGTCCATGGTGAGATCTCGCACAACTGAGCCCTCCAACCCCGATAGTTCAAGTTGACTCTGGGTACTTCGGCGTAGTTGCGCCGCAGCTTCTGGAGCTAATTTAATCCGCCATGTGATCATTGCTAGATCTTTGTTCACCTTGATAGGGACCAACCAAAATGCACGATTATTCAGGAGGCTGTGAGCGAAGAGACTATCCCACTCTTTCGGATCAACTGCGATTACCGAGGGCAGCCCCTTAAAGTCTCCGTCGGCTATGATGAGGTTCGGCACAAGATCACTTGGATCATCCATCAATAAAGTTGTGATCCCGTGATTCTCGATTCTGAGGTGGAGGGTGTCATTGTCGATTCGCCACTCACCTTGGATCGACAGGTTGTTGCGTTCGGGAGTCGTTGCGTAGCTCCAGGCGGCAGAGACGAAAAGCGCGCCGGCGATTACAAGTGGCTTCATGGATGTTTTATGCAGAACAGTGTAATTAGTTCGGTCGGGATGGTGCCTTAAATCGGTTTGATTTGGCAAGCTGCGAATCCGGTTCTGGCACAACCAGCTAATAATCAATGTTTTACGTATCGGTTGAAGATCTCTGATTGCTAGCATTTGTTAAACAATCCGGCTGCCGACAGGGGGTGGTGGCGCTCCGAGTCCGCCCGGTTAGGAGAGGTTAACCATCCGCGTTCGCCCGTTCGGCAAGGGGGGGCAATCTCCGATGGTTAGAGAGATTTTGGGTGACGAGGTTTGTGTGTGTGTTGCTGGAGCGCGCTTTTTGTCGCGCCTCTCCACTGTCGGGGCATTTCCACTTGCGCTGCAATCGGTTAGGGGGGATAGTGGGCAGATAAACAATCAATGTGCTGCTGACTGGCGGGCGGACCTGGATGCTTCACGGGATTTGAGCGATCTGGAGAAGCAGGATTACGGGTTCTTGTTGTCCCGGTTCGAGAGCTGGCGGGTCAGGCAGCGACTGGAACCAGGCCGGGCGGCCAGATCGATGAAAGTGTGGCGGCGTTGGTTGCCGTCGAAATCAGTCCATTCGAGCATGTTGGCAACGAGGAACTGAGTCATGTCAAGGACTTCCAAGCGGCGGCTGAATCCTTCTCCTTCGGCCACGGCTGCCGCTTGGGCCGCACGGTTCTTACTGCGCGGCGCTGCCCCGCCCGGTGAAATACCCCTCGACCCACCGCGCCACCTCGCTAAATGCCCCATCCGCCAAGGTCCGCCCCAGCCCCAACGTCAGGGCCGGCACTTGTTCCCGCGTGTGATCGGTGCCCGGAGCGTACGGGTCATTGCCGTGATCCGCGGTTAGAACCAGCAATGCCTCCGGTTCCACCTGCGGCAGAAATCCCCCGAGCCAGCCATCGAACTCGCGCAAACACGCGGCGTAGCCCGCCGCATCGCGCCGATGGCCGTAGCGCGTGTCGAAGTCCACCAGATTGGCAAAGACCAAGTGCGGTTGCGGCCGCCGCGCCGCCCACAAGCGTTCGATGACCGCCATGCCCTCGGCATTCGAGCCGGTCGGGTAGGACTCGGAAATCCCCGAGCCCGCGAAAATATCCGCGATCTTGCCCACCCCGATCACCGTCACGCCAGCCGCCTGCAAGCGGTTGAGCGCGGTCTCTTCAGGCAGGCATGAATAATCGTGGCGATTGCCCGTGCGGTGGAAATCCGCCGCACAGCTGCCGACAAACGGGCGCGCAATGACCCGCCCCACCCGGATGCCGCGCTCGTCCAACAACTGGCGCGCCGTCTGGCACAGGCACCACAGCCGCTCCACCCCGAACACCCGCTCATGCGCCGCTATCTGCATCACACTATCCGCGCTGGTGTAGAGAATCGGCCGGCCGGTCCGCACGTGTTGCTCGCCGAGCCGGGTCAAAATCTCCGTCCCCGATGCCACCTCGTTGCCCAAAAACCTGACGCCCCCGCGCGCCTCCAGTTCTAACACCAATGCGGGCGGAAACGCCGTGAAGGTCGTAAACGCGTGCTTCAACTCATAGCCCATCAGTTCCCAATGACCGCTGGTGGTGTCCTTCCCTGCGGCGTGTGCGGTGAGTCGCGCCCACGCCGCCCCGGGCCGCAACGCCGTGCGCCCGCCAAACCCCAACACCTCGTCCAAGCCCAGCGCCGCCAAGTGCGGCAAAACCAACCCGGCGCTCCGCTCAAACAAATGCCCCAGCGTGTCGGCCCCCACATCGCCATAGGCCGCCGCATCCGGTGCCTTGCCGCAGCCCACCGAGTCCAACACGATGCACAGGGCACGCTTCATGCCATTGCTCTACCCCACGCCCGACCCCGCCGCCAGCAGATTTGTCACGCCCGTGGCTCCGGCCACAGACACTTGATAGAAAATGCTGTTGCATGACGGGCAAGGCGACGGCAGGTGGCCACGCGCCCCCCGGCCAAGGCCCGCAGCAGCTGGCACCGTGACTACCGGATTCCATGCGAGCGGGCGACAAGGACGTGGCCCCGAGCGCATCTCGTCGTTCCCCATGCCCGGGCCGATCTCATTGATTGCGGGGAGCGCCGCCATCCTGGCGGCATTTGCCGGCGTCGCGCCGGGAAATCTGGAAACGCCACGCAATAAACCCACCAAGAGCGTTCCGCAGGATGCGGAACGCAGCCGGCAGGATGCCGGCGCTCCCCGCATGCACGCGTGCACAAGAGGAGTGTCCGCTGGTGCTAGCAGAATTCTCCTGTGATGCCCGATCTCATTGATTGCGGGGAGCGCCGCCATCCTGGCGGCATTTGCCGGCGTCGCGCCGGGAAATCTGGAAACGCCACGCAATAAACCCACCAAGAGCGTTCCGCAGGATGCGGAACG
>CAIZNN010000228.1 GCA_903934285.1 Akkermansiaceae bacterium
AACAGCCTCGACCCCAACGACTCTGCTGATGGATTGCTGGATGCCGACGGTGACACGCTAGCCAATCAGCTTGAGTTTGTCTTCATGGATGAGGGTTACGACCCTTTCACCTACGACGACCCTGCGGCATTTCCGTGGGCGGGCGACCCGGATGGGGATGGGATTAGCACCCAAGTGGAGTTTGTCGTCTATCACACCAACCCGAAGCAAGGCGACACTGACGGTGACGGTCTGCCCGATGCGTGGGAAATCGCCCACAATCTGGATCCTGGCAAATCCACCAATCCCGACGGTGGCAGTGGTGATCCCGATTCCGACGGGCTATCTAACTTTGATGAATGGCTCAATGGCAGCACCACTTGAAGGCACCGCACATCCTCAGAGGCTGATGTGCAGCGGTACCAACCGCGCCGCAGACGCCAAACTTCTCGTCAAATCGGAATGGGATGTTGCAGAGACATGGTTGCAGGGACAGGATGTGGCTAACAGTCAACAAGGAGGGCAGTAATCATGAATATCCGTTCAATTTACCTTTTGATCATCTGTCATGTACCTCTAATTCCAACATCCCAGGCACTGGTTGAATCGGATGAGCAGTCCACAAAAGCACTACAGGACTGGGAAGAAACAATACGGTTGATCAATCCGGTATACGGCAAGCAAGCTCTCGATACCCTAGCAGAAGCTGTGGTTAAGCTCAGTAGGCCCAATGGCGCATATACGGAATGGCGACAAAGTCTATTTCAGTCAGCTCAGAACAAACTTCTCTCCATCTCCGGCCACGCGCAATACTTCGCAGATAAAATCAGACTCGAACAAGAAGCAGTGAGTCACCTTGGCCCCAGCGTGGGCGAGAGATCCATATATGACCGGGATAGAAGTCGGATCATTGATGGCATTCTTGTCCATCTTCCTTCCCCTGAAACGATTCGGGTTCTGGGCGAATTTTTAAGCGATGAAAAGGATTATCCGCCATCACCCTTCCCCAGTGACTTTCGAGCGAACTGTGACATGGCGTGCAAGACGTTGACCAAAATCGGTTTGCGGGATTCCCCACAAATCAAGCCATATCAGCAACTTCCCGGCGATCTCAAATTATGGCGAGACTGGTATGGCAAGGTGAAATCCGGCCAGCTAGCCTTTTCCTTCATTGGTCAGAATGTTGAATACCGTTTCAAGCCGGATGGGACGGTGGAATCCTCGCCGTTAGCATCCAAACCAACGGAACGTAACACCAGTCGTCCGCCAATCAAGCCCCAGCAACCCGCTGAGAATGCCACAAACCAGACAGAGCAGGGCAAGACTTTTTTTTGCGTGGATCATCGGAATCTTGCTCGTCGTCATACCAGCATATATATGGCTCGTCAAATATCGCCGTTGTGCCTCTTGAGATGAACAGGTTGGATTTCAGGCGAGGGCAATTCCTGTCCGAAACCCACACGGAGGGACTCTTGAACGGAACGGTCGGCACTAACGCTCTGAACCAGCGCGTGGAATCCGTGCTTGAAGACGGCACGAAGTTCTCGCTCTTCTTGCCCTGACCCCATTGGCGTGGTGTGGCGCGAGGTGGCGGGGACTAACCCCATTGGCGAGAAAATGCGCGGTTTTTTGTAAGATTGGGGTAGTCAGGCGGGGCGGCGATGGATACGGTGTGGTGCTTTCGCCGGTGTGGCGGGCTCGAGCCCCTGATGGAGCTTCCGGCCGCCCCACCCCCGCGGCTCACCCGCAACCCGGGTTGCACCCAAGCGCCACGCCGCGCCGGACCGTCCGGTGGCGGGCGGTCCTGTCTAACACAAATTCCACTCCCCATGAACAACCTGGAATCGCTCAAGGAAATCTTTCAAGGCTTCACCTCGCTGTTTGCAGTGGACCCGAAAATTGCGGTGGGGCGGCTGGTGCTGATCGGGTTGGGGTTTCTGCTGATGTATTTGGGCCGCAAGGGGGTGCTGGAGGCGCTGATCATGATTCCGATGGGGCTCGGGATGGCCACCATCAATGCGGCGGTGATGTTTTTCAACCCGCTGGACACCGTCAATGCCGCCAATCGCGTGGGCAATCTGTTTGTCGAGCCGCAGGCGGGCGCGTCAGGCTCTGCGGTGCAAAATGCCGCGGACCTGATGACCATTCTGCAAATCGACTGGTTGCAGCCGATCTACACGTTCACCTTCAGCAACGGCCTCATCGCCTGCTTCGTGTTCATGGGCATCGGCTCGTTGTTGGATATCGGCTTTGTGCTGGCACGGCCGTTCACCAGCATGATTCTGGCGTTGTTCGCCGAGTTGGGAACCTTCGTGACCCTGCCGGTCGCAACCGCCTTCGGCTTCACCATCAAGGAGGCGGCGGCCATCTCGACGGTCGGCGGGGCGGACGGGCCGATGGTGTTGTTCACCTCGCTGAAGCTCGCGCCGCACTTGTTCGTGCCCATTGCGGTGGTGGCCTATCTGTACCTTGGCCTGACCTACGGCGGTTACCCCTATCTGATCAAGCTGATGGTGCCCAAGCGGTTGCGCAGCATTCCAATGCAAACCCCGAAAAATCAAAAGCAATATTCGGCCTTTGAAAAAATGGTGGTGGCCTCGGTGATGTGCGTGCTGCTGTCGTTTCTGTTGCCGGTGGCCGCGCCGTTGATTTTCTCGCTGTTTTTTGGCGTGGTGGTGCGCGAGTCGGGCATCAAGCCGTTCCAGGATTTCATCGGCGGCCCGGTGCTGTACGGCTCGACGATGTTTCTGGGCCTGATGCTCGGCATCCTCTGCGATGCCAACACCATCATGGACCCCAAGGTGCTGCCCTTGCTCCTGCTCGGCTGCCTGGCGCTGCTGCTCTCCGGCGTCGGCGGCCTGTTAGGCGGCTACTTCATGTATTGGGTGTCCGGCGGCAAGATCAACCCGGTGATCGGCATCGCCGGGGTCAGTTGCGTGCCGACCACCGCCAAGGTGGCGCAAAAGGTGGTGTCCAAGGACAACCCACACGCGGTGATCATGCCCGCGGCGCTGGGCGCCAACATCAGCGGGGTGATCACCTCCGCGATCATCGCCGGGATCTTTTGCAGCCTGCTGGCCAAACTGGCGGGCTGAGCCGCTCACCTAACACTCCCCACCATGGACTCGCTCAAATTCAGTCTCGTCGCCTACGCTTTCGCCATCGTTTTGGCGCTCATCATCGCCTGCTTCATCCCGGCGCTGGCATTTGTCATCAAGAAGCTCAATCTGGACCGCAATGAAGAACCGGCTGATCTGACCATGCCCTCGTCCAACTCGATGCAGGAAGAGCAAGCCCTCGCCGTCGCCATTGCCGTCGCGCACTCCCAGCGCAAATGACCATTCCGCCCAGCCCCACCACGATCCGAAGTACCCCACCCCTCTGCTGATGAAAAAAATTGATTTCATGCTCACTGCCTTCCGTGACGGTTTCCAATCCGTCTACGGCGCGCGCGTTTTTTCTTGCGACTACCTGCCGTGCGTCGAATTTGCGGCCAGGGACTGCGGCATCACCCATTTCGAGGCGGGCGGCGGGGCGATGTTCCAGTCGCCGTACTTTTACTCGAATGAAAATGCCTTCGATGTGATGGATGCCTTCCGCCGGGCCGCCGGCCCCAACGCCAATCTCCAAACGCTGGCCCGCGGCATCAGCGTGGTCGCCCTCAAGGCGCAGCCCAAGGACGTCATCAAGTTGCACGCCGAGATGTTCAAGAAACACGGCATGACCACCATCCGCAATTTCGATGCCCTCAATGATGTGCAGAACCTCATCTGGTCGGGCCAGTGCATCCGCAACGCCGGCCTCAAGCACGAAGCGGTGGTGACGCTGATGGAACTGCCGCCCGGTTGCGTCGGCGCGCATGAAGTGGATTTCTACGAAATCACCCTGCGCGAAATCATGGAGTCCGGCCTGCCCTATGACTCGGTTTGCTTCAAGGACGCCTCCGGCACCGCGCGGCCACAGAAGGTTTACGAAACCATCAGGATGGCGCGGCGGGTGTTAGGCGACGCCGTCAAGGTGGCGTTCCATTCGCACGAAACCGCAGGCACCTGCACCACCGCCTACAAGGCCGCCATCGAAGCCGGCGCCGACCAAATCGACCTGGCGCTCGCACCGGTGTCCGGCGGCACCAGCCAACCCGACGTCATCACCATGTGGCACGCGCTGCGCGGCACCGACTACAGCCTGGACATCGACATCCACAAGATCATCAAGCTCGAGCAGATGTTCAAGGATGCGATGAAGGATTACTTCGTGCCGCCGGAAGCCACCTGCGTCGAACCGCTCATCCCGTTTTTCCCGATGCCGGGCGGCGCGCTGACCGCCAACACCCAGATGTTGCGCGATAACAAATTGATGGACAAATACCCCGAGGTGATCGCCGCCATGGGCGAGGCCGTCAAAAAAGGCGGCTTCGGCACCTCCGTCACCCCGGTCAGCCAGTTCTATTTCCAGCAGGCCTTCAACAATGTGATGTTCGGACCGTGGAAAAAAATCGCCGACGGCTACGGCAAGATGGTGCTCGGCTATTTCGGCAAGACCCCCGTGCCGCCGGATGCCGAGGTCATGCGGATCGCCGCCGAACAACTCAAGGTGCCGCCGACCACGGATCATCTAAGCGCCATCGAGAACGATCCCAAGCGCGGCCTCGCCGCCACCAGGGCGGTGCTGGAACATGAGCGCCTGCCGGTCACCGACGAAAACCTCTTCATCGTCGCCTCGTGCGAAGAGAAGGGTGTGGCGTTTCTCAAGGGGCTGGGCACCATCGGCGTGCGCAAAAACCAGTCAAAGGTGGATTCCCCCAGCGAGCCCAAGCCGACGACGGCCACCACTGCCGGCGGACCGGCCGCTTACAACATCGCCCTCAACGGCCGCAATTATCGCGTCGTCCTGGACGGCAAAAGCGCGCTGGTCAATGGCACCAGCTACGACGTGGATGTCGCCGAGGCGAAGCCCGAGGCACCCGCCGCGCCCTCCACGGGCACCAGCATGGGCCAACCGCTCATCACCCAGCTGCCCGGCTTGGTCCTGCGCATCGAGAAACCGGTCGGCTCGCCCGTCAAGGTCGGCGACACGGTGGTGGTCATCGAGTCGATGAAAATGGACAACAACATGGTGTCATCGGTGAACGGCACCATCGCGGAAATCTATGTCAAGCAAGGCGACCAGGTGCAGGCCGGCCAGGAACTGGCGATGATCCGTTAGAAAACACCGCCCCAGCCTGCCCGCTGGCTGGCCAGGGGTGTCGCCGCAAGGAACGGGACTTGCCAAAGTCCCGTGTGACCGTCTGGTCTAACCGGTCAACCGGCACTCCCGATAGCTTGATCCTACGAGACTCTCACAAAAAGATGCGCTATCGGATCATCGAGTTCGCGGAGTTGGCGTCCACCAACCGCCATGCCTGCGCGCAACTGCGCGAGTTGGCCGATGGCGATGTGATTCAGGCCGCCATTCAAACCGCGGGACACGGCCGCTTGCAACGCCGCTGGCTGTCCCACGTCCCGGGCAATCTCTGCCTCTCACTCGTGCTCAAGCCACGCCATGCCGCGCCCGCCGCGTTGCCACTCGTCAATCTATCCCAATTGCTGGCCCTTGGCGTGTGTCGCGTGCTCGAGGCGCAGGGGGTGTGCGCCACCATCAAATGGCCCAACGATGTGCTCGTCGGCGGCCGCAAAATCGCCGGCCTGCTCGCCGAAACCGTATTCCAGGGCGCCGGCGAATTGGTGGGCATGGTCCTCGGCTTGGGCGTCAACCTGAACCTGACCGCGAAAATGTTAGATACGATCGCCCAGCCCGCTACTTCGCTGGCGGTCGAGACCGGCAACCCGGTGGAGGTGGCCGCCTTCCGCGATGCGGTGTTGCGGGATTTTTTCACCGCTTGTGATGAGTTCCTCGGGAGTGGTTTCAGCATGATCCGCCAGGCCTATCTGGCACGGTGCCCGTTTCTCGGCAGTCAAGTCGAGATCCGCCGGGCCATGGCCGAACCCCTGCGTGGCGTGGCGCAAGATATCTTGCCCGACGGCGCCCTTGAGCTTGTGACTGCCGACGGCACCGTGCACCGGGTCGATCTCGGGGAAATGTTTGCCGGCTGAGGCCCCGTTCCAGATTCCACCCGCAAACCCGCGCAAGCAAAATTTGACATGGGGTCTGACACCCAATTGCGATCTGAGAATGTTAGATTGTCAGCCGGCGGATTCATCGCTCGAATCAGCGGCGAGATGCCCCTGACCTGCCACGACCGAATCATCGCCCCTTCCCTAATCGCCGCGGATTTTTCCAGAATTGGAGAGGAAGTGGCGCGGGCCGGCGACGCCGGGGCGGATTGGCTGCACCTCGACGTGATGGATGGTCACTTCGTGGACAACATCACCTTCGGGCCGGTGCTGATCCACAGCGTGGATGCCGTCAGCGGGCTGTTTCTTGATGTGCACCTGATGATTGCGCGGCCGGACCATTACCTGACGCGCTTTCTGGAGGCGGGAGCCGATGGGATCACGGTGCACCTTGAGGCCGAACACGATGTGGCGGAAACCCTGCGGCGCATCCGTGCCGCGGGCTGCCAAGCCGGGTTGGCCCTCAACCCCGCCACGCCACTGGAAGCCGCGCTGCCGTTTCTCGACCAAATCGACCTGCTCCTGTGCATGACGGTGGTGCCGGGCTTCGGCGGCCAGGCGTTCATGCCGGAAGTGTTGGAGAAAATCCACGCCGCGGCCGCCGCCCGCGCCAGCCGCGGACTGGGCTTCCACCTTGAAGTCGATGGCGGGATTGATGGCACCACGGCCGGCCGCTGTGCTGCCGCCGGGGCGAACGTGATGGTGGCGGGCTCGGCCACCTTCCAAGCGCCAGACATGGCCCTGGCCATCGCACAAATCCGCGGTGCCTGAACTAATTGCCAAGCCAAAATCCGCCACTGCGGCGTTTCCTTGTTACCTTCCATGAAACCTTCCCTCGTCGTCCCGCTGCTCACCGCATTCGTTGGATTCGGCCTCGGCTGGCTGGCCCGACCGGCGGCAGACCATGCCACGCCGAATCCGCCGGACGCCGCCCCGCCGCGGCCGCAAGCCTCCGCGCCCGCCCCGCCCGCGGCCACTCCGCCACCGCCCGCACTCATCCCGCAGCGCGACACGCCCGCTCCACCCAGTCTCGACGAAACCGTTAGAGAGGTCGCTGCCGCCACCGCCGCGGAACGCAGGGAAAAAGTCATCGATGGCAAGAATGCCGCCAAGATGCTGCGCCTCGCCGAGGCGCTCGGGTTGTCCGCCGCGCAACAGGCGGACCTGAAAAAAATCATCAGCGACAACCAGCGGAGCGCCCACGCCAGCGATCTGGCGCCGGGGGCTGGGGCCGCCGCAGTGCTCGAGCAGTTTGCCGCCAAAGGCACCGCCTTGGAAAAATCCCTCGCCGCGCTGCTCACGCCCGAGCAACGCGTCACCTTTGAGGACCTCCGCCTCCGCGAACGCGACAACCGCATCGAAACCACCGCCCAACGTGAACTCGCCAATCTCAGCGAAGTGACCGATCTCTCGGCCGAACAACGCGAGCAAGTTCTCGCCCAATTGCGCAAAGCCAGAGCGACCGAAATCGGCGCGATGCCCGCAGCGCTTGCCCTCATTCTGGATTCTTCGGTACTCCCGCTCGGCCCGGTGGTCCCGTCCGCACAGTCCATCCAAACCCTGCGCCAACTCGCCGCGAATCAGCCCGCCGACACCTCGAACGACCTCCACGCCACCCTCCTCGAAACCAAGCGGCGGCAGTTGGACGAACAGCTCAAGCTCCTCAAGGACATCCTCACCCCAGCCCAGCTCGCCCAATACCGAGCCACCATCGCCGAACAGCAAGCCATCCACGACATGATGATTCCGCCGCCACGGTAAGCGCGCGGCACCAGCTTGCTTTTTCACACCCGCGCATCCAGCCACTTGCCGCGGCAGTGCAACCGGGAGAAAATGAGTGCCTGGGTGACCAGATCGAGCGACAGCACGATCCACACCCCCGTGAGGGACAGGGTGGCATAAGTGGAAAACGCCCACAACACCCCGACGCGGTAAAACAACATGCTGCCAAACGACCACCGCATCACCATGCCGGTGGCCCCCGCCCCGCGCATCGAGGTTTTCAAAATGATGCAGGTGGCGAAAAACGGCTGCGCCAGCGCACACACCACTAACAACGGCACCGCAAGCCGCAGATGCAGGCCGCTGGCCGGAGCCATCCAGCCGATGAGTTGATAGCGGCACACCACGAAAAACACGCCCATCAGACTCATCAGGGCCACCGCCAGCGCCCAGCACACGCGCACCGCCCGCTGCGCCAGTGGTTTGCAGCCGGCACCCAGATATTGCCCGGCAAGGGTGGCCGCCGCGGTGGCGATGGCAAAGCCGGGCAGAAAACTCATGGATTCCACACGAATCGCCAGGATGTGCGCACCGAGCGCCCCTTCGTCGCGCAAGCCGGCGATGACCCGGATGCCGAACGCGTGAATCAACCACATGCCGGCAATCTCCATCGCTTGCGGGGCACCCACACGCAGGATGCGCTGCATCGTTTCCCAATGTGGCTGCAGGCTGGCCCGCGCCCAATGCAAGCCGGCAGCCTTGCCCCTGCCTAACAAAACGACCGTGGTCAGGAAGCCCGCGATCCAGCCGCACACCGTGCCGCTGGCGATGCCGGCCACGCCGTGGCCACCCCACGGCGCCGGCGCAAACACCAAGGTCCAGCTCAACAGCATGTTCACCAGATTGACCACCACCATCGCCAGAAACGGCGTGCGGGTGTCGCCCGCGCCACGCAAGGCGGCATTAACCGCAAACATCGCCCCGCTGAACGGCCCGGAAATCGACAGCACCCGCAAATAGATTTCGGCCTGCGCCGCCGCCGCGGGGCTCAAGCCGATCCAGTGGACCAACAATGGGATGCCCAGTTGCAACAACACCAACGACCCGCATCCCGCCGCCACCCCCAGCCACAATCCTTGCCCGAGCCCGCGATTGGCCAGCCCGTGCTGGTGCCCGCCGGTGGCCCGCGATACCAACGCCATCACCCCGGTGGCCACCGCCCCTTGCAGGATGTTGAAAAACCACCCGACGTATCCGCCCAACCCCATCGCATCGAGAATCGCCACCCGCTCCGCACCCACCGCCATGCGCCCGGAAATCAGCAAATCGGTGAGCCCCACGAAAAATGTCAGCACCTGCTCGAGCAACGGCCACGCCGCCAGCACCAACACCTGCCGCGGTAACGAAAGCCCGGCCAAGCGCCCGCCCAACCCCACCGCGGGGGACCCTTGGCTGGCCCCGACACTTTCTCCCAATTCTGACATAAGCCTGCCCGGAGGTAACCGCTCACCGCTCACCGCGCCAATAAAATCCCTGAAAATCTGCGCCGCCGTGCCCCTCCGGACGGCACTCCCGCAAGAGGCAAGCCACACTGGTATTGGGCGGACTGGTCTGACGGACCGCTCACGCCGACGCGCCACCACCGCCCAGCGCCGCCGCCAACTCGGCCCGCCGCAGCTTGCCTAGCGGGCTGCGGGGGAGGGCGGCGACCACCAGCGGTGCCTGCAAGCGGCGGAAGCCGGGGGCCTGGCGATGATAGCTGGCGAGCACCGCGGCGCGGAGTGCCGGCGCCACCGCCGCCTCGAACACCGGTACCAACCGGTGGCCGGCACGTTCGTCCGGCACCGCGATAATCGCCACGCTGCCGGGCACCAGCGCGCCTTTTGCAAGCAGCAGCAACTCGCTCTCAATGGCCAGCGGGTCGACCAACTCACCCAACACTTTCACCAGTGCATCCATCCGCCCGCGCGGAGTGAGTTGGTTGGCTGTTAGATCGACCCGGTCCGCGGTGAGGTGCCACTCGCCGGCCCGCGGGTGCAAGGTCCAGCCAGCGCCCTCGCGCAGGAGGCGGCCGGAAAACAAGGCGGGTCCGGCAATGCTGAGCTGGCCCTCACTGGAAACCCGGGTACTCCAAATTGGCAACACCGACAGCGGGGCCGGTTGATACGGCGAATCCAGCGCCTCAGGCCCTTGGGTGGCGATTTGCGAACCGGCCTCGGTCATGCCATAACTTGCCAGCACCGGCCACCCGAGGTGGCGCGCCGCCCGCCCGGTGGTCTCATCGAGCTGACCGCCGCCCACCACGATGGTCACCAGCGCGGGCGGGGCGGTGAGCCCCGCGGCCACGAGGTCATGCACCTGCGCGGGCACCAGCGAGGTGTGAGTAACGCCAGTCTGCCGCAGCCATGCCTGAAATGCCCCGGCTTGCCAGCGTTGGGAAAAGTGGCGGACGGCACACCCCGCCTCGAAGGCGCGGGCGATGACGCCGAAGCCGCCGACGTGATGCAGCGGCAGTGCCAGACCCCAGCAGGACTTTTCGCTCACCCGCAGGTGTTGGTTCACCGCCGCGGCGGCAACCAGCAGCGCTGGTTTGGATAGGGCCAGCCATTGCGGCGGGCCGGTGCTGCCGGAGGTGGCAAACAACACCTGCCCCTCCAACCCGCCCAGCCGCGGGATCTCACCGGGAAAGCACCCCGCCGCATGCGGCCGCAGGTCCACCCAAAACCCCGGATCGGTCAGTAAGAGCGCGTCCATGGCAGCGCCTCCAGCAGGTCGTCAAAGCCAAGCCCGGTGCCGGCCGGTGCCTGAAACCCCGGCGCCCACGGGCCGAGCGCTTCACTGAAGGCATCCGGCTCGAAGAGATGGTGGGTCTGCAAGCCACACACCCCGGGCAGCCCCGGAAATTGCAGACCGAGGCGGGCCGCCTCCCACGCCGCAAAGGTCTGGCCCAGCGGATGATCCATGTAACTTGTTAGGATCACCCGCTGGCGGTGGCGCAGCGCGGCTTCCGCCAGCAGGAACGGTTCGTCGATGGCGGGCTTGATGATCATCACCTGGGCGGCGGCGCTCAGCGGCGTGGCCTCCAGATCCACCGCCAGCGGCACCCCGGTGCGGCGGTGAATTTCGGCCCAAGTGGTTTCGGAAAACGGACAGGGATCCTCGACAAAGTCGATCGCCGCACGGGTGGCAGCGCCCAAACCCGTTAGAAAGGCTGCCGCCTCCTCTGCGGTGAGGCATTCGTTGAAATCCAGCCGCCAGCGCACGGCGGGAAACTCCGCCGCCAGCGCCGTCACAAACGCCGCTTCCTGCGCGGGCTGCCGGCCACACTTGAGTTTGACGATGGCAAAGCCCGCCTCCACCGCCCGGGAAACCTCCGCCATGTCGGCCTTTGGCAGGGTGGCGTGACTCTGCGGCACCTCCATGTCTTCGAACAACGAATCGTCGTGACTGCGGGCCGCGGCATCATATTCGGCGCAGCGCAGGGCGCGGCGCACGATCGGCCAGCGCTGCGCACCGGCCAGATCCGCCAGGCATTTCGCCAGCGGCGGATCCCCCAACTCGGGCCACGGATGAATGCAGCCAAAGCCCTCGCCAGCGCGGATAAGCACCCCGTCAAACTCGCGCCGCGTGGAAACCGCATTGAGATAGCCCCGGGTCTTGAGCCGGTAGTGCGAGATGAAGGGCAGGGGGGGCTTGAGGTGTCTCATGCAGCGTGAGAATTGATTGTTAGTTCCGGCCCGGGAAAAAATGGCGGACGGTCTCGATCACGCCGGCGCCGTGCAATGCCTGCGCCACGTAGCCACCGATGGCCGCGACGTGTTGTTTCACCTCCGCCACCGCATTGCCGGGACATCCGACCATTGCCGCATGCCGCGGGTCGAGCATGGCCAGGTCATTGTGACTGTCGCCGATGGCAAGGCATCGCGGCGCACCCAATGAGTAATGCCTGGCCACCTCACTCAGGCTGCTGCCCTTTTGAAAATCGCGGTGGCCGAAGCGCAGATAGATCGAGTTGCGTTGCCAACTCAGCAGCGGCTCGGCACTGGCCAGGGTGTGTAATTTGCCGACGATCCACTCCATGTCCTCGTCGGTGCGGGCAATGATTGCGGCCGGCTCCCCATCCATGGCAATCCACTGTGCCCCGGTGGCTTCCACCACTTGGTGGCGGATCGTGTCCATCAGCCTGCGCGCGCGCTTGAACAAGTCGTGAATTTGCCGTTCCCCCGTCCGGTTCCATTCCTCCACTGGCAGCCAGCGGCCGAAGCCGGCGGGCAAATAGATTTCGCGTTCGCGCGCCACCACCCAGTCCGGCAGAAACGGGAACGCGCTCTCAGTGAAGGCCTCGACCATTTGCGCCAGCGAGCGCCCGGTATTGATTCCCCAAACCATGGCGTGCTCGTGGCGCAGGCTCAGCAGCATCTCGAAAAACTCCACCGGCACCGCTGGCTCCTCGGCGGGATCGTGCAAGGTGCCATCGAAATCGAAGGCAAGCACGCTGGCGACCATCGGCATGGGAGCTAGGGTTTTCATCTGGCTTTTTCTACACCCTGGCCGCAAACAGGTCGATCCACAAGTTGCCCACTCTGCCGGATTTCTCCGCCATCCACAGCCCCCCTTTGATCTCAAGCACGGCCCCCGGCGGCGCAACGGCAATCAAAGATTTGGCTTCCGTTTTGGGCCGGTATGCATTATTCCGTTACGCATGTTACGGATTCTAACCGCTCGCTTGAGCTTGCTGGCAGCGCTTGTCCTCATCGCCGCACCCGCACTGGCTCGCGCCGCGCCCGCCTATCGTCCGCCCGATCTGGACCGGGAACTCTTCAAAGCCAAGGAAATCACCATGGACAAATTCGACCTCGCGGGTTTGGTGGGCGCGCTCATCAGCGTGGGACGGGACTTTGAGGACAAGGACCAAGTCGATTACGAACTGCGCGCCCACGCCTTGGCGATTGCCGCACGCCTCGATACCAACACCGAGCGGGTGAAAAAAATCCTCGATCAACTCAAGGCGAATGGGACCACCATCAGCGAGTCCAATACCCGGGAACGCATCAGCAGCCGCCTCGCCAGCGGCATCCGCGCGCTGGTCCGCAAAAATGACGTGGTGGCCAACCAGGTTTGCGCCGCCTACGCCTGCGATATTGCCCTGCGTTTCGATCCCACGGGCGACGCCGCAGCCAAGATCAAGGAATCTCAGGAGGCGCTGGCCAACGCCGGGCACAAAGCCGATTGGAAAGACATGCTGGGCAAGGTGGTGGTGCACCCGAAAACCCCGCCACCGAAGGATCGGCAGCGAGGCCCGGCCCCCAATCCGCAAAACCCGTTCGAGGAAAAAGAAGAGACCCTCTCGAAAAAGGAAGTGCCGATGCCAGGTGGCAGCGCCAAAGCGTTTGCCCGCAACCAATCCCATGCCAACGCGCTGGTCGTGCGGCAATTGGAAGGGGGCAACTTTGCCGGCTCCGCGTCCAGCGTCAATGCCACCGCCTTGCGCGAAAAAGGCGTCGATGGGCTCATTTTCACCTTCAATCAGGATGTCGGCGCCATGATGAATGGCAGCCTCGAGGAGGTCATCAAGTTCCTCCGCGTCCGCTACGATTCCAAAGCGGACAAAATCCCCAGCGGCTACCGCATCGAACTGGGCTTCCAGGACAAATACGTGCCCAAGGATGGCCCGTCCGCCGCGACCTTGTTCACCTTGGTGCTGGATTCACTGTTCTCCGGCAACGAACTCGACGAGAGCTTTGCCTGTACCGGCGACATCACCGCCGATGGCATGGTGCAGAAAATCGGCGGCACCTCCGGCAAAATCCGCGGGGCCACCAAGCGCGGCTGCAAAATTGTCGGCATCCCGCTCGGCAACGCCAAGGAAGTCGCCGACGTGCTGCTGATCGATGGTCCCGAACAACTCCTCAACATCCAGATTTTCACCATGAAAACCTTCGATGAGGCATACGCCATCTCGTGCAAAACCAAATCCGCCGCGGTGCAGGCGGTGCTGGATTCCTTCACCAAGATCGCCGAGGTGGTCAAAACCAAGGGCCCCGACATCATCAAGCATCCGGAAGTCCAAAAACGCCTCGACGCCATCGTCACCAAGATGCCCAACCACCTCTCGGCCAAACTGTTGCTCGAATACGCCCGCGGCACCCAGCCGAAGGTCCTCAGCATCGCCGGGTCGTTCAAGGAAATCCAAGGTGCCTCCTCGGGCATTTTCAAGCAACTCGCCATGGTGTTTTTCGGGGTGCGCAACGACGCTGACAAGGACAAGGTGCTGACCCTGAGCATCAGCGAAGAACAACAAAAGGAAGCCAAGGAATCGCTCGAAACGCTCAAGAAACTCTCCAGCCACATCGATCCCAAGCTCAAGCCGTTCACCACCACGGTGGTCACCGTGTGTGAAGCCTATGCCAACGGCCCCACTGCCGACGAGAAACCCGAGGGCTACACCAAGCGCCTCAGGGACGGCATGGAAAAAGTCCAGAGCGCCAACGAGAAGTTGCAGAAGGATCCCGACATCATGGAAGAACTGATGGACTGATGAGGGCGGAGGGCGGAACATGCCGTCTTTTTTTTGCTGGCATCGATCCGGCGGGCGGCGGCGGGTAGTGCTTGCCAGACCTGCGGCGGCGAGGTAAAGCATGCCATGCATGTCCCACTCGTGATTACCGTGATTGGCAAGGACCGGCCGGGCTTGGTTGAAAGCGTGGCGCGCGTGGTGGCAGAACATGGCGGCAATTGGCGTGAAAGCCGGATGTGCCGCTTGGGCGGCGAGTTTGCCGGCCTCCTGCGGGTCGATCTTGCCAAGACCAATCAAGCCGCCTTGGAAGCGGCCCTGCGCGACCTCAAGCACCACGGACTCACCGTCCAGGTGCAAGTCGATCGCGGGGCGGCCGCCGCGCCGCCGCTGCGCTTGGCCCGCCTCGAACTCGTCGGCCAGGACCGCCCCGGAATCGTGCAACAGATCTCCGCCGCGTTCGCGGTGCATGGCGTCAACGTCGAGGAATTCCGCAGCGAATGCATCAGCGCGCCAATGTCCGGCGAGATGCTCTTCCTCGCCAACCTCACCCTGCGCATTCCCGCCACCTGCGCGCTGGCCGACTTGCGCCGCGAAGTGGAAAAACTCGCCAATGATCTGATGGTGGAGGTGGAATTCGAGGCCCTGGATTGAGCCCGCCGCGGCGGCATGGTCGAGGCCGGGCGATGCATCGCGCTGTGCGGGAGCAACCGCGTCCGTTGCGTCAAGGAGAATTGGATTGGGGGTCTGACCCCATGTCATCTGTTAGACAACGGCGTTCGATTCTGGCCCGTTCGGTTCCCGCGGTGGCAAGGGGATGATGATCCGGGGGGTGACTCCCTACTATTTGACCCCCTATTATTCGGGGCCGGGCACGGGCACGGGCACGGGCACGGGCACGGGCACGGGCACGGGCACGGGCACGGCGCTTGGCCAGCCGGCATGGCCGTTACGGATGCCTGAGGCGGAAGAAGCGGGTGCCGGCAGACTCGGTGATGATGACTTGTTTGCGGGTTCCCTCGATGCTGAACGGGCGGGTGGAGTCGGCCCACCTGCTGAGGTCCGTGCTTTCCTCCAACTGCCACCCGGTCGCCGCGGCGGGCCAGGCGAGCAGGAGCGTGCCGGGGCTCGGCGCATGCATCGAGATGTTAGGCAAGACGATGAAGTTGGCCTGCAGGGAGCGGCTGATGGTGGCATTGAAGCTCAAGCTCGGTGAGCTAGCCACCACCACCACCGGGTCGACCCCTTCGGTCCAGTTGGTGAAGAGGTAGCCGGGCTGCGCCTGGGCCATCAAGACCACGGACTGAGCGGTTTCATAAACGCCAGCACCGCTCACGACGCCGGCGTTCGGTGGTTCGGCGATGGCCTGGATGCGGTTGCCATACGCGAAATTGGCGACCAAAGTGCGGTTGCCAGTGACATTGAAACTGAAGCTGGCTTGAGTGCTGACCAGCGCCCCGTTTTGGGTCCAGTTGACAAACGCATAGCCGGGGAACGGGATGGCCTTGAGCCGCGCCACTGCGCCGGACTCGTAGGTCGGCTCGGCTTCGATGGCCCCGCGTCCGGCTGGTTGCACCACGGTGACGACGGTGAAGAGCGGCTTGAAGATGGCCACCACGACGAGGCTGCCGCTGACGGTAAAGGTGTACGGGTTGTCAGAGCTGACGGCGACGCCATCCACCAACCATTTGGAGAACTTGTAGCCTGGGACGGCCACCGCGCTGAGCGTGGCGCTGGAGTTGAGGGCATAGGCGCCGCCGCCGCAGGTGGTGCCGCCGTAGATCGGCAGCGACCCGGTGGCAATCGAGTGGTTGTCGCCTAACGCGATGAAATTGGCCACCAGCGTGCGGTCTGCCGCGGCGGCGAAAACCAGGGTCGGGGAGGTGCCGATCACCACGTCATCTTCGGTCCAGTTGACAAAGCCGTAGCCAGCCGCGGCGGTGGCAACCAGCGTGACGCCGGTGCCGACCAAGTGGCGACCGGTGCCGCCGGCCGTTCCGCTGTCAGGCGGGGCGGCGCTCGCCGCGATGGCGCAGGCGGGCGCGGCAGCGTCGATGGCGAGGGCAAAGGCGCCCAATGCCGCGACGCTCACCGCAATGCTGTGGTTGAGTGGATCGACCGTGCCGCCCACCGCTTGCCAGGCGCCGTCAGTGAAATGATAGATGGCCAGGCTGTTCTCATCGAAGCCCGGCGGCAGCAGGGTGACGTCGTAGCCCAGGGTCACGCTCACCTGGCCGCTGTAGCTGCCGTTGAACTTGAGCATCCAGACTTGCGCCGAGCGACCCGGGATGGGGAAGGTGAAGTCGTTGAACTCGCCGTGCGCGACGTGGCTATCCAGTTCGGCATCGTCGGCACGGATGAAACTGCCGAAGCACGACCCCTCGGAGGACACCTCGCTGAATTGGTAGTCGATGCCGCCCGCCACGCCCGCGCCCCCATTGCAACTGCCGGAACTGCCGCTGCCCGGGGCCACCTTGGTGCCGGTGAGGAGGGTGAGCAGCAAGTCGTGGCTCACCGTTTGGTTTGGCGCGAGGCTGCCCAAGGTCCACCGTTGCACCCCGGCCACCCAGCGTTGGACCGGGTCAAACCAATCGGTGCCCAGCCGCGACAGATAGGGCGGATGCTGCCAGTTGTCTTCGACCGAGAGGTGGACGCCCTCCGACGGCTTGCCAATGCGGTGGGCATCGATGCCATTGCCCTCGATGCCGAAATAGCCGATTTCAAACGCGTCGGGGGCGATGAGGGCGTGGAAAGCGAGATAGTCGGTGAGGCCGGCGGTAGTGCCAGCGCCGTACCACCAGCGGTCCAGCCCGACCAGGGTGATATCATGGCAGAACTCGCCGAGCGGGCCGGGGTAGGGGCGGTTGTCGTAAAGCCCGCATTCCGATTTGAGCCCGTGCAGCAATTGGAAGAGCTGCAGATGGGTCACGGTGCTGGCGGAGAGGTTCTGGATCGTGCAGGTCTGTTTGAGCACGTAACGGTCGCTGGACAGCGCGGTGGCGCCACCGGCGGCCGAGGCGGGGGTGGCACCCATCGGCGTGCCGCTCACGGTATCGAGCATTTCGTAGCGCAACGTGAGGCGCAGGTCCGGGTTGGCGATGACCGATTCGGCAATCGGCAGGTTATCGGCATTGACGCCGACCGCGCGGATCGGGCTGACGACCTGGAAGTTCGAGTTGCTGACCCAGTCGGGAAACACCCATTGCGGCTCCAGCCATTTCGGGGCCACAGGCGTCTCTCCGGCGGTGTAGGCGATGGCCGTGGCCCACTCGCCGGACAAGTATTCGCGGCCCTCGAAACCGGGGGTGTTGTCTAGCAATAAATCCGCGTAGCCGTAATCCGAGAGGGTAATGTTCCAGTTGGGGTTGGCCAACATCAGCGAGTCGCTTTGCGCCGGGGCGTGACCGGGCCAGCCAGCCAACAGCGCCACCGCAGCCCCACACCATGCCCGCCAAAGGCCGTAATGATCGGTTGTTGGGTTCATGTGGATGGACGGGTTGCGAAGGTTGGGAGGCCGACGAAAAACGGATGGTAAGATGCCCCGCGCACGGATGTAAAGCATTGACAGCGATGCGCCGGAATTCGCCTGCGGCAGCGGGCGCGCACGCCAGATCCAGGGCGCATCATCAGGCGCCGACCCGTGCCTGCCGCGTCCCAATGGCCAGAGTGCCGGAGGCATCGACCCCAGACCTGCCAGCCGGCCTGTTCTCTGGAGGTAACATCGCCCTTGACACCCGCCTGGAAAACTTCATCATCCATAGCCTGATGAGATTCTAAATTCTAAACCAAGAACCTGGCGTCCCTTGGGTGTTCTTTCTCTTCTCTTCGTTTAGAATTTGGTGCTTGGAATTTAGTGCTTACCTCCCCCCCACCGTTATGATCAAGCCCAAACTCATCCAACAATTCGTTGTCGAGCCCGGTTCGGCCGTGAACCTGAAACAATACGTGACCGACTGGACGGAGACCGAGGAGGCCCAGGAACTCGGCAAGGACGTCATCAAGGAGCGGGCCCACGAGGTGCTCGAGGAGAGCCGCAAGCAACTTGATGCCACCCAGGAGTTGCTCTATGCCAGCGACACCCACTCGGTGCTGCTCATTTTCCAGGCGATGGATGCCGCGGGCAAGGATGGCACCATCCGCCACGTCATGTCCGGCGTCAACCCGCAGGGCTGCCAGGTCTTTAGTTTCAAAAAACCCTCCGCCGAGGAACTCGATCACAATTTCCTGTGGCGCTACATGAAATCCCTGCCCGAGCGCGGCCGCATCGGCATCTTCAATCGCTCGTATTACGAGGACGTGCTCGTCGTCAAAGTCCATCCGGAATGGCTCGGCCCGGGCCAACCCGCCAACCCCGACGACAAGTTCTGGGAGCAGCGCTACGAGGACATCAACAACTTCGAAAAACACCTCTCCCGCAACGGCACACTGGTGCTCAAGTTCTTCCTCCACGTGTCGAAAGGCGAGCAGAAACGCCGCTTCCTCGAGCGCCTCAACAATCCGGAAAAGCACTGGAAATTCTCCGAGGCCGATCTGGCGGAACGCGAACACTGGAAGGACTATCAGAAAGCATTCGAAGCCGCCCTCAGCGCCACCAGCACCAAGCGCGCGCCGTGGTATGTCATTCCCGCCGATCGCAAATACGTCGCCCGCGCGTTGGTGGCCGACATCGTGACCACCGCCATTCAGGATCTGGGCCTCGAGTTTCCCGAGGTGACGCCGGCCAAGATGGCCGTGCTGGAGGCCGCCCGCGCCCGCCTGGAGAGCAACTCCAATCACGCCGAAACCTGACTCATGATCCTGAAGCTTCTCATCGCGTGGTTCCTGATGGCCCTGTGCGTGACGATCCACGCGACCGGGTTGGGGGTGGCATTTCGCTGGATGAAGAGTCGGCACACGCCGGCCTATGACGAGCGATTCTGGCCCCCCATCCGGCTGCTCATCGACGTCGCGGGTTGGACCATCTTCCTGCATTTGGTCGAAATTTCGGCGTGGGCGTTTTTCTATGCCTGGGGCCAGGCGCTGCCCGACATTCCCAGCGCGTATTATTTCAGCGCGGTGACTTACACCACCACCGGTTACGGCGACCTGGTATTGCCGCCGGAATGGCGTCTGGTCGGTGGCGTCGAGGCGCTCACTGGTATCCTGATGTGCGGCTTGTCCACGGGATTTTTCTTCACCATCGTCAGTAGGCTCCACCACGCGCGGTCTGGCTCCGCACCCAATTTGAAACCATGAAACCTTTGCTCAAGGAAATCCGTCACAACCCGTTGCTCTGGCTGCTGGCCTTTGTGCCCGTGGTGTTTGCCGCCGCGCAACTCAAGCCCGATGCCCACACCCTGCTGTTCGTGCTGTCCATCCTGGCCATCGTGCCACTCGCGGCATTGCTGAGTCACGCCACCGAAGCGGTGGCGGCCAAGACCGGCGACGCGCTCGGCGGCTTGCTCAACGCCACGCTGGGCAACCTGACCGAATTGGTCATCGCGCTCACCGCCTTGCGCGCCGGACAATACATGTTGGTCAAGGCGTCCATTGCCGGCGCCATCGTCACCAACACGTTGTTCATGCTAGGCGCGTCATTCCTGTTAGGTGGTCTCAAGTACCACGTGCAGGAATACAACCGGGTAGGGGCCCGCTTTCAGGCTGGCTTGCTGTTCCTCGCCACGATTGCGTTGTTGATTCCCTCGGCGGTCGCCGAGGCCGACTCCGCGTCCCACGCGGCATTCACCCAAAAGTTGAGCGTGGGTTTGGCGGTGCTGCTCATTGTCGCCTATGGCTTGGGCATGTTGTTCTCGCTCAAGACCCACCGCGAGTTATTTGCGGGGGCGGAACACGCCGAGTCCGGCGAAGCCCCGTGGCCGATGGGTCTGGCGCTTGGCACCTTGGCTGGCGTCACGGTGCTGGTGGCGTTGGTGAGCGAGGTGTTCGTCGAGTCGGTGCAGCGGGCGGCCGAGACGTTCGGCATGTCCCCTGCCTTCGTCGGTTTCATCGTCGTCGCCCTGGTTGGCGCTGCGGCCGAGATGGCCGCGGCGTTTGCCGGCGCGCGCAAGAACCGCTTGGATCTGAGCGTGGGCATCGCCTTGGGCAGCGCGGCACAAATCGCGCTCTTTGTGGCCCCGGTGCTGGTGTTGCTCAGTTATGTGCTTGGTCCGACGCCCATGGACCTGCAATTCTGGCCGGGGGCGGTGGTGATGATGCTCATCGCCACCCTCACCGCCTCGTTAGTGACCAACAGCGGACGCTCGGCGTGGTTCGTCGGGGTGTTGGTGCTGATGGTCTATCTGATTTTTGCGATGACCCTCTACCTCCTGCCGCCACGGGCATGACGCCATGCGATTATCCATTTGACTACGCGATACGCTTTGTTTGACTCCAGCAACAGAAAAACTCGAAGATCACCCACCGACACACATGACCACAAAATCACAAATCAAGTCCCGCTTGGGCACCAGCCTCGGGCGCGTCGGCATGCCAGCCGCGCTGTTGGCCACGGCGTGGCTCTGTGGCTGCAAGAAACCTGAGGTGGCAGCGTTGCCGCCCCCCATCGTTGAGGTTATGGCAATCACCACCTCGGAGGTGCCGCTGAGCGCCACGCTCATCGGCCAGCTCGATTCGCCGCAGAACGTCGAGGTGCGGGCCCGCGTCGAGGCGTTCGTCGATGAAATGCGCTTCACCGAGGGGGTTGAAGTCAACAAGGGCGACGTGCTCTTCGTGCTGGATAAGAAGCCGTTCCTGGAAAAACTCATGGCGGCCAAGGGGTCCTTGGCCGAGGCGGCCGCCGCACTGAAAAAATATGAGGCCGATGTCGCCCGCCTCGAGCCGCTGGTGGAAAAAAAGGCGGTTCCCCAACAAGATCTGGACAACTCCCGGGCGTCCTTGGACATGGGCAAAGCCAACGTGCTCACGGCCCAGTCGCGGGTGGAAACCGCACAATTGAATCTGGGTTATTGCGAGGTGCTGGCCCCGATCACCGGGCTGATCGGAGCCAAGCAGGTGTCCATCGGCGATCTGGTCGGCAAGGGCGATCCAACTTTGTTAGCCACCATGTCCACGCTCGATCCAATCTGGTTTTACTGCAACGTGAGCGAAGTGAGCTATATCAAAGTGAAGGAATGGAGCGCCACCGTGGGCAAGGATCTCTTCAGTCTGCCGCTCACCCTGATTCTGGCCGACGGCATGGAACATCCGGACCAAGGAAGCTTTATCTTCATCGACCGGGCGGTGGATGTGAAAACCGGCACCTTGCGAATGCGGGCCAAATTCCCCAACCCGAAAAAGATCCTGCGCCCCGGCATGTTCGCGCGGGTCAGGATCGATCTGGGCACCCGCAAGGATTGTCTGGAGGTGCCGGAGCGCGCGGTGGTCGAATTGCAGGGCAAAACCTTCCTGTGGGTGGTCAGCCAGGACGGCAAAGCCAGCCAGCGGCCGGTGAAAGTGGGCGAACCGAACGGCTCGAATTTCATCATCCTCGACGGCATCAAACCCGGCGAACGCGTGGTGGTTGAGGGCCTCCAGAAAGTCCGCGAAGGCGCCCCGGTCAACGCCAAGACCGCCGCCGAGATGACTGCCATGAAAGCCGCCCCCGCCGCCGCCGCCAAACCCTCCAAGGAATAGACGACCATGGCCGAATTCTTCATCCGCCGGCCCATCGTGGCGATGGTCATCTCCATCGTCACGGTCATCGTGGGTCTCATCTCGCTGTCCCGCCTGCCGATCTCGGAATACCCGAACGTGAGCCCGACCTTGATCCAGGCCACCACCACCTACCGTGGCGCCGCAGCAGAGGCGGTCATGGAATCGGTGGCCACACCCATCGAGTCCAAGGTCAATGGCGTGGACAAACTGCTCTACATGCAGTCCTACAACACCAATGACGGCAAGATGACACTCAACGTCACCTTCGATGTCGGCACCGACGTGGACATCATGCAGGTCAACGCCCAGAACCGCGTGGGCCAGGCGGAAGCCCAGTTGCCCGATGCGGTCAAACGCGAGGGCGTCGTGGTCAACCGCTCAAGTCCAGACATTCTGTTAGCCATTGGCCTGTCCTCGCCCAAGGCCACCTATGACGGGGTGTTTCTCGGCAACTATGCCGACATCAACCTCGTCGATCAAATCAAGCGCGTGCCCGGCGTGGGCGATGTGAAAAACTTCACCGCGCAGGATTATTCGATGCGCGTCTGGCTCAATCCGGAAAAACTGGCGATTCTCGGAGTCACGCCAAAGGACGTGTCGGACGCGATCAAGGAACAGAACGCGCAGTCGCCGGCCGGCACCATCGGCGCGGAACCCGCTCCGCGCGGCCAGGAGAGCCAGTTCAACATCCGCGCCCAGGGCCTGCTCAAGGATCCCAAGGAATTCGCGGAAATCATCGTCCGCTCTAACACAGACGGCTCGCAGGTCAAAATCAAGGATGTCGGCCGCGTCGATCTCGGCGCCCAAACGTACTCGATTCGCGCCCGCATGGACAAGGCGCCGGCCGGTGCCCTCGGCGTCTATCTGGCCCCCGGCGCCAACGCGATCCAAACCGCCGACAAGGTGAAGAAGATCCTGGAAGAGGCCAAGACCCGCTTTCCGCCGGACATGGAATACGGCATCACCCTGGACTCCACGCTGCCGATCAAGGCATCCATGCATGAAATCATGAAGACCCTGGAAGAGGCGATCATCCTGGTGCTCATCGTGGTGTTCATCTTCCTGCAAAGTTTCCGCGCCACCATCATCCCGATGCTCACCGTGCCGGTGTCTCTGTTAGGCGTGTTCATCGCGTTCCCGATGTTAGGTTTCAGCGTCAACACCCTCACCATGTTCGGGCTGGTGCTGGCCATCGGCATCGTGGTGGACGACGCCATCGTGGTGGTCGAAGCCGTGCAGCACCACATCGAGCACGGGATGTCGCCGGTGGATGCCACGCGCCAGGCGATGAAGGAAGTCTCGGGGCCGGTGGTGGCCATCGCGCTGATTCTCTGCGCGGTGTTCGTGCCCGTTGCCTTCATGGGCGGGGTGACCGGCCGCCTCTATCAACAATTTGCCATCACCATCGCCGTCTCGGTGGTGTTCTCCGCCATCAACGCCCTGACCCTCAGCCCCGCGCTCTCCGCCTTGCTGCTGCGCAAACCCACCCCGGGCCGCGGCCCCCTCGCCTGGTTTTTCAAGAAGTTCAACCAGTTCTTCGATTGGGTCACCCGCGGCTACGGCTCGATTGTCGGCGGCCTCACCCGCAAGGCCACACGCTCCATGCTGTTATTGGTGGCGGTGTGTGGCGGCGTCTATCTGCTAGGAAAGGTGGTGCCCGGCGGTTTCATTCCGGACGAGGACAAGGGCTATCTGTTTGTGGCGGTGGAATTGCCGGAGGGCGCCTCCTTGCAGCGTTCCGATGAAGTGCTCAAGCAGGTGGAGGCCATTGTCGGCAACACCAAAGGCGTGCGCTCGGCGCTGGCCATTTCCGGCATGAGCATCCTCAACTCGCTCAACTTCCCCAACTCCGCGCTGATGTTCATCGGTCTGGATGATTGGAAGGACCGCGAGGACCCCAAGTTGCATGCCAAGGCGCTCGTCGCGGAATGGAACAAGAAGTTCTTCGCCATCCCCGGGGCGCGGGTGTTCGCCTTCGGTCCGCCGCCGCTGCCCGGCTATGGCAACGTTTCCGGTTTCACCATGCAGTTGCAGGACCGCGCCGGCGGCAGTGTCGAACAACTCGCCGCGTATGCCCAACAGGTCATCGCGGCGGCCGCCAAGCGCCCGGAACTTGCCCGCCTCAGTACCACCTTCCAACCGTCCACGCCGCAGGTGAGAGTGGAACTCGACCGCGAAAAAGCCCGCACCCTCGGGGTACCGGTGGACAGCGTGTTCCAGACGTTGCAAGCCTACCTCAGCGGCCTATATGTGAACGACTTCGTGAAGTTCGGCCGCGTTTACAAGGTCTTCCTGCAGGCCGAGCCGGAGTTCAGCAACACCCCGGACGACATCGGGAAGTTCTTTGTGCGCAACAACGACGGCGGCATGGTGCCGCTCAGCACGCTGGTGCATGTCTCCAAGATGTCGGGGCCCAACTTCGCCACGCGCTTCAATCTCTATCTGGCCGCCGAAATGATGGGCTCGCCCGCGCCCGGCTACAGCTCGGCCCAGGCCATGAAGGCAATGGAGGAAATCATGGCCACCATGCCGCCCAACGTCGGCTATGAATGGTCCGGCCTGACCTTGCAGGAAAAGAAGTCCGAAGGCCAGGCCCCGATCATTTTCGGCATGGCTATCATCTTTGTGTTCCTTCTGTTAGCTGCGCAGTATGAAAGTTGGTCGCTGCCTTTCGCCGTGCTGCTGTCGGTGCCCACCGTCATTCTCGGCACCATGGTCGGCTTGGTGCTCCGGCATTTCGAAATGAATGTCTATGCCCAGGTCGGCCTCGTCATGCTCATCGGCCTGGCCGCCAAAAACGCCATCCTCATCGTCGAGTTCGCCAAAATGAAACGCGATGCAGGCGTGCCCACGCTCGAAGCCGCCCTCGAGGGCGCGAAATTGCGCCTCCGCCCGATCCTGATGACTTCCTTCGCTTTCATCCTCGGTTGCGTGCCGCTGATGCTGGCGGCCGGTTCCGGCGCCGCCTCGCGCAGTACCATGGGCACCGGCGTGGTCTTCGGCATGAGCATCTCCACCGCCATCGGCCTGTTTCTTATCCCGGTCTGTTATGTCTTCGTCCAACGCTTCAGCGACCGCCGGCAAAAGCCCGCGCCGGCGGCAGCGCCCGTAGAGCCAACCCACACGTCTTAAGCCATACGAAACTCAGATAACCACCGATTACACGGATTGCACGGATTCTTCATATGTTAACTCGCACTATCCGCTCACCCCAGATTGCAGATCGTATGACTCGTTCACCTCATCCAACTCTTTCCGCGTAATCCGTGTAATCCGTGCAATCCGTGGTTAAAGAATGCCAGCCATGACCTTTCACTTTTCATTTTTCACGCCCAACGCCCGCCCCCATTCGCCGCACCCACCTTCAAGGAACCCCTTTCCCCCCATGCGCCCGTTATTCATTCTGCCCTGCATTTTGTTAGTCAGCTCGTGCGTGCTCGGTCCAGAGCCCGGCTCGCCGGACATCACCCCTCCCGGCGCCATCCGCGGCGATGCCGCTCCCCATGGGGCTTCGTTCGGCGACAAGGCGTGGCGCAAGGTGTTCACCGACTCGACCCTGCGCACGCTCATCGAACGGGCGGTCAACAACAACCCGGACCTGGTGGCCGCCACCTATCGGATAGAGGCGGCGCGCGCCCAAGCCGAAATCGCCCGTGCCGCGTGGTTTCCCATGCTCAATGGCGGAGCCGACGCCAGCTCGAATTACGCGGCGAAAAATGCCGGGCAAGTCGCCCCGGGCAGCAGCCGCCACTCCGAGTCCTATGGCCTGACAGGATTGTTGAGTTGGGAAATCGATTTGTGGGGTGGCATCCGCCGCAACAACCAGGCGGCCCGCGCTTTGCTGTTAGGTGCGGAATTCCAGCGCGACGCGGTGCAGACGTCGTTGGTCGCGGCGGTGGCCAGCGCCTACATCGACTTGAAAAACCTCGATGAACGCCTCGCCATTTCGCGCCGCACCGCCGCGAGCCGCAGGGAGTCGCTCAAACTGGTCACCTCCCGCAGGGATGGCGGCGTCAGTTCGGATCTGGAAGTGGGCCAGGCGGAGGCCTCGCTCTATCAAGCGCAGGTCACCATCCCGGCGACCGAGAAGGGGATTGCCGCCAAGGAGAACGAACTCCGCGCCTTGCTCGGCGAGTATCCCGGTGGCGTCGCACGCGGCGGCAGTCTCGATCGCCTTGGCTCCGCGTTGCACATCGCCGGCGGCTTGCCGTCGTCCTTGCTGGCACGCCGGCCGGACCTCTCCGCCGCCAATCAAAGCTTCCAGGCGGCCACCGCGCAGATCGGCGTGGCCGAAGCGCTGCGCTTCCCCAGCCTGTCGCTGACCGGCAGCGGCGGCGTGATCAGCTCCGAACTCAACAAGTTGTTGGAAGGCAAGGCGGCGGCCTACACCATCGGCCCGCAACTCACCGGCCCGATCTTCGACGCGGGCCGTGCCAAGGCCGGGGTGAAGGCGGCCCAGGCGAATGCCAGCATCGCGCTGGCCGCCTATCAAAAGGCCGCCCAGCAGGCGTTCCAGGAAGCCGCCGACGCGCTTCATTCCTATCAGAAGACCGGTGAGATCATTGCCGAGGAAGCCAAGTTGGTCACCTCCCAAAGGAACGTCGCCGGCCTCGCCCTGGAACGCTTCCAAGGCGGCGCCTCCAGCTATCTGGAAGTGCTCGACGCCGAACGCGGGCTGTTCACCGCCGAACTGGATCTTGCCGACGCGCACGCCAACCGCCTGCTGGCGGTGGTGCAGGCCTACCGCGCCCTGGGCGGGGGCTGGAAGTGATCGCTCTGCCGTCCCGATGTTCGGGTGTCATACGTCGGCTGCTCGGCAGGACGGCTGCACAGACGGCTGCGTCTCTAGCAATTCCGGACGCCCACCAGCGCCGCGAAAAATCTGCCGGAAAACCGCCAATGGTCACCGTGTCGTGATCTGCCCTCATGGCACGCTCCATGCAACCGCGCATGGAGCGGTACTTGCCAAGTGCCGTGGCATTGATATTGAGGAACTAAGCGACGGCAGGAGTAAACTCGACAATTGGAATGCCGTCGCGCACGATGGCGTAACCGGCGCGATAGCTTCGCGGGCCGCATTCCTCAGGCGACATTGCGTATGACCATACCTCTCCATCACTTTCAAGCTCAATTAGGAACTTGAGATGCCGCTTGCCAACGGCCCTGGATTCCTTAGCCCAGGCCGATGACCTGGGTGTTAGATCGCATGACAATCCCTGCGCCCCAACGGGGCGCGATATCTACGGGGCGACCATTTCCCGTCTCGCGGCCCTGCAGGCCGCCTGGGTGTTCACCGCACCGAGACCCAGGCCGCTGGCCTGGGCTAAGGAATGATGCACCGTTGGTGCAAAAGAAATTTTCGGGCCAACGGCCCGGCTGATCAATCAACTCACTGATTACCCACATGGAACGGCACATGCCAAGTGCCGTGTCGAGTTGCTGGAGAGCATCGCGAAAGCGAGCCGCCCAATCCCCTCTTGCGCATCGGCCCGCCACCAGTGGCGGTTTTCAGGCGGGGAGGTTGGCGAGTTTTTCTAACAGAGCAACATCCCTGGCGCGCAGAGCCAGGGCGTGCTGGCGGGATTGGTCGTTTTTGGTGCAGGCGAGGGTGAAGGGCCTGCCGCTGCGGAGGGTGACGTGGTCGAGGTCGAGGAAGTGGATGCGGATGAACTCCTCGAGCACCCCGCGTTCATTTTCGGGCCGGGCGAAGTGATGGGTTTGGGCACCGGGGTCGGCCATGAAGGCAACGAGTTCGGCAATGGGATCGGGTTTGCCGGAAGATGGGCGGCGGTAGAAGGGCGAGGGACTGGGGGGCCGGGGGCACGGGCACGGGCGGGTCCAGTTAGGATAGGGTGGCAGGGGGCGCTTCACTTCGGCGGCGAGGAGTTCCTTTGCGAATGTTAGAATTTCCGGTGCCAGGGAGTTTGCGAGCTTGAGGTGTTTGGCGGTGGTTTTGTGCAGCAGCGCGGGAGCCAGGATTTCGCGGAGGTAGGGCAGGGAGCCGTCCGCCTGGAGAAACGCGCGGACGGCTTGGCGGTCCTTTACATTTTCCAAGAGATGGGAGGCGGCGAGGAGGACTTGGGCTTCCTCGCGGTCGCCAACGGGCACCGGGTCGCGCTTTGCGTTCCACGCTTGGGGTGGGGATTGCTTGGGAGCGAGTGTGGCGATGCGGGCGACGATGGCTTGCGCGCGGGTGGCGGCGTCCTTGCGGGGGCTGAGGGCGGCGAGGAGTTGGAATAGCGAGCGGCGGTGGACAGCAGCGCCGTCCTTGAGCAGGGTTTTGCATGCGGCGTCGAAGGGTTCCGGGCCAAACGCCTGATAGAGGGTGGACCACAGCGGGGCGTCGCAAATGAGGAACGCGGAACCGGGCAGCTGCTTGAGAAGTCGCTCCAGCAGATCGCGGGACTTTGTCCGGACCAGCGCGGCGAGCAGCAAGCGAAGCGGATCGCCGCCGAAGTCCTGGCGCTCGGCATGGTCGCCCAGATAGGGCAAGGCCTCCGGATACCGGGAGATGGCCGCTGTGGCCAGGCGGTGGAATGGCGAGCCGGGACCCGTGTTCTTTGCCGCGGCAAGCTTGCCGAGGGTGGCGCAGGCCCCGCGAAAATCGTATTCGCAAACGATGCGTTCCTCGTCCCCGGTTGCCCACAGGACAATGGCGGCGCGGCGGTACCAATAGTCCATCGTGCAGCCCGCGTTGCCGGTGTAGCCCTCGGACTCCTCCTCGTCCGGATCGCCCGCGCCAAGTTTTTCCTTGGTGATGAGCATTTCCGCATCGACTTGATAGGTGCCCAGGCCAACCCTGCGATCACGCTTGTCCCGCCAATGGCTGATGGTCAGGTCCTCGTCGTAAATCTCGCCCATCGTCCCGGATGTCGAAACATCATCGTAGCGTCCGCGGCGGCGGTAGTCGTAGTCATCGTCGTCGAGTTGGCCCGACTGATGGAAGGTGACGAGCGCGAGGTGGGCGGTGAAGCCGGCTTCCTCCGCGGCGGCCAGCAGCGCGTGGGCGCGGGCCTGGTCGTTGCCCTTGAGCTTGCGCAACGCAAGGTTGGCCTCGGTGTAGCTGTGCTCTAACAAGACAGCCCGCAGTTCGCCCGCGTGCTCCTTTTTGAGGGCGGCAAGCGCGGGCAGCAAGGCCCGCGCTTGCGCGGTCAGGGAGAGATTGAGCAAGCCCGGGTCGCCCTCGTCGAGCCGGAGGTTATAGACGACGCAGCAGCGGTAGCCGGAGCGCACTGGTTCGACCTCGTGCTCGCAGTCGGCGAAAAACGCCGCGTGCTGGAACTCATGGCGATGGGCCTCGCTGCTGAAATCGACTTCGATTTCCCGCCCGTCGTGGCGGATGAAAAGCCGCCCGCCCTCATGCTTCGAGGGCAGCGCGATGACGAGCGTGCCAAACATGGCAGCGAGCTTTTCGGTGTCCTTGTGGGCCTTGAAATGCCCGCCCTTGCCATAGAGCAACAACTTGTAGGGTTTGGCGGAGATCTTGCCGGTGACGCCCAGATGCTCGCGCACGGCGCTGAGTGTCTGCTTGAGGAATTCCTTCCAATGCGGCGAGTCGAACGCGAAGCAGGAGGCATCGATCTGCCAGCACTTGCGGACGGTTTCATCCAACACCGTGCGGGTTCCCTTGCCATAGGGAGCCGCCTCCGCGAGCGCAATGAGATCCTTCGCCTGCGACGCGTGCAGCGGAAAGGAAATCTCGCCGAGGCCCTTGACGCAAAGACCGGGAAAGAAAAACGGCGCGGCACCGGTGGAGTGGAAGCTTCCCGTTCCGGTGATCTCCGAAAGGGCGGACAAAAGGGACTTGCTGGCTTTCATAGAGGAAGGCAGACGATGCATGCAAACAAGCGGAAAGGCAAGACCGATGCTGCCACCAACCCACCTGCCAAGTGCCCTGCCGGCACCTCCACGGCGCTTCATCCACGCGGGACTTTGGCAAGTCCCGCCCCCCCCGACCGCTGCTTGGGCCGCATTTTTTGCTTGCACGACACGTGCGATCGGCTTCAGATTACATCATGCACAAACACACGACGGCATTCGGCATTTTCAGTCTAACTTTGGTATCGGCCTTGGCCCAAGCCCCGGCTCCGGCCAAGGTGCCGGTTGCCATCGATTACGCGGCCCGCGTGCAGTCGGTGGCAAACCTCAAGCAACACATCGCGCAACGCGAGGAACGCTTTGACATGCTCAAAAAGGACTTGCTCGCCTTGGATGCGCGGACCGAAAAGCAGATCGATGACATCGTCAAGAAACTGGCGTCGTTGAAGGATTCGCAGGATTCCAAGACCCGGGTGGCCAACCTCAAGGACGACGTGATCGAGGCCCTGGTGCGCACCATCTCACTCTACCGGCAAAAGCGGGTCGAAGTGTTTGAGCAGATGCG
This sequence comes from Akkermansiaceae bacterium, assembly GCA_903934285.1. GTDB lineage: Bacteria > Verrucomicrobiota > Verrucomicrobiia > Verrucomicrobiales > Akkermansiaceae > Luteolibacter. Next base: position 30,344 of record CAIZNN010000228.1, read on the forward strand.
CAAGAATTCGTCCGTGCCCAAAGAAGAATTGGAGAAAACCCTCAAGGCCTTCGACGACCGGATCGGCAAGCGCCTCGAACAGGTCATGGAGTTGGCCAAATCCTTCCCCGGCCATGAGGACGTCAAAAAGTACGAATCCTATGGCAGCTCCTACTATAACGGTTGGTATCAGGAAAACACCCGCGTCACTGAGGAATGGAAACAAAACCGCCGCGCCAGCACCTCCGGCCGGGTGGTGCGCCGCGATTTGCTGCAGACACTCGACAAGGCGGTGACCACCAACCAATCGCGGCGCGCCTCGATCGCCGACGCCCTGGCCAACCGCAAGTTGAGTGCCAAAGAGAAAGAGCTGCAACAAGAGGAACTCGGCCGCCTCGATGCCCTCCTCGACAAACTCCGGGCGGATCGGCACGAGTTGGCGCTGCCTGACGGCGGCGGCGCCACCCGCGAAATCGGCGCCGGCGAAGCCCACGATGCCGCACAAATGTTAGATGATGCGCGCAAGGACTTGTCGCGTGATTTCTGGGACATCATGCGCAAGTATGCCGAGCTCGAGCCCGAGCGGACACGGCTCTTTGACTTGAAGGCGAACCTGGCAGCACGCGAAGAGTGGTTGAAGAACAACCCGCCGCCGGCCAAGTAAGCGCGCCTGCCGGCTGCACGGGTGGTGAATGAACCCCCGAGCCAAGCGAGCAGTCGTGTCGGCCGGTCTTCGCGCCGGTGTCCCGGTTGGCAGTCGGCTTGAGCATTGCCGTGGGGGGGAAGTCAAAAGTGAATTTATCGCCCACGCCGAATGGGTGGCCACCCAAGCATGGAAATGCACTTGAAGATGGCCCGGGCGACGCTACGCTGCGGCCGAAACATACGCGCTTGGGTTCACCACATGCGACTCCATCTCCCCACTTCGGCCCTGCTCTGGACGCTGCTGCTCGCCAGCCCGCTGGCCGGCCAGGACTCGCTGGCCGAACTGCTCGACGACCCTGCCACCCAGCTCGCCCGCCCGGCCGACCGCGCGCGGGTGGTCAAGCGCATGGCTGAGATCGAGACCGCCCGCCAGCAGCAGGCCCGCGACCGCGCCACCCAACGCGGGCTGCCCTTGCGCACGATGCTGGGCAACGGCCGAATCCACGAACTCGTCGCTTTCGACGGCGAGCGGCCGCGTTATTTCACCACCTACAACGTCAATGCCGCCATCTCCACCGGCGCCAATCTGCTCCGCGCCGCGCCCTACGCGCTCACCGGCGCCGGCGTCACCATCGGCCTCTGGGACGGCGGCGCGGCCCGCGCCACCCATCAGGAACTCACTGGCCGCGTCACCGTCATGGATGGGGCCAGCATCATCGACCACGCGTCCCACGTCGGCGCCACCCTCATCGCCTCCGGCGTCGTCGCCGCCGCCCACGGCATGGCCGCCGGAGCCACCGTCAATTCCTACGACTGGACCAACGACACCTCCGAAATGACCGCGCGCGCGGCCACCGCCGCCAACCAGGCGACCAAGATCTATCTGTCGAATCACAGCTACGGCATCATCAGCGGTTGGGACTATGTGAACGGCGGCAGCCCCTACCGCACCTGGGAATGGTATGGCTCGGGTACTACGGCCAGCTCCATCGAAAACGAATTCGGCCTTTACAACACCTCTGCTCGCGATAGCGACTCGCTGGCGTTCAACGCACCCTATTATCTGATGTTCCGCGCCGCTGGCAACGACCGCGCCGACAACCCCAGCACCGGCAGCACCGTAGCCCTCTCACCCGGTGGCGCCTCGGTGGTCAGTTATGATCCGGCCGCCCATCCCGGCGGCGATGGCACCTATCGCGGCGGCTTCGACGCCATCGGCTTTGAAGCCGTCGCCAAAAATGGCATGACCGTCGGTTCGGTGGCCGATGCCGTCAGCGGCAGCCTGCGCAATGTCTCAAATGCCGCCAACAGTTACTTTTCCTGTTGGGGTCCCACCGATGACGGCCGCATCAAACCCGACCTGGTCGCCAACGGTGAGAATCTCTACTCGTCGCTGGGCACCAGCGATAGCGCCTACGCCAGCTACAGCGGCACGAGCATGGCAACTCCCAACGCGGTGGGCTCGGCGAGCCTGCTCATCCAACAATACAGCAACTTGTTTCCCAGCCAGGCCATGCGTGCCAGCACCCTCAAGGGCTTGCTCATTCACACCGCCACCGACCTCGGCAATCCCGGCCCGGACTACAAGGCCGGCTGGGGTTTGCTCGACGTGCAGGCCGCCGCAGATCTCCTCAGGGATCACCAGGCGGTTCCGGCAAAACAACGGCTCACCGAAAACCAACTCACCTCCACCACCCTCACCCGCAGCCTGACCTTCGTGTGGGATGGGCTCTCACCCATCGCCGCCTCCCTCTGCTGGACCGATCCGGCCGCCTCCGCCCTCACCGCGGCGGACTCCCGCAGCTCCCGCCTCGTCAATAACCTCAACCTCAAAATCATCGCCCCTAACGGATCGGAGTTTCTCCCCTATGTGATGCCGTTCGTCGGCACCTGGACCCAGCCGGCGATGGACGCGGCGGCCACCACCGGAGTCAACAACACCGACAACGTCGAACAAGTCCGCATCGCCGCACCACCCGTGGCCGGCACCTATCAAGTCGTCGTCAGCGTGTCCGGCACGCTCACCAACAACAGCCAGTATTACTCGCTGCTGCTCTCCGGCACCTCCGCCGAGGCGCCACCGCCACCCGCGCCGCCCGCCAATCTGGCTGCCACGCCGGGCAATAACCAGGTCACTCTATCATGGAGCGCCGCCAGTGGCGCCACCGGCTACACGGTCAAACGCGCCCTGGCCAGCGGTGGCCCCTATGCCACGCTCGGCAGCACCGCCACCACCAGTTATATCGACGCCAGCGTGACCAATGGCACGACTTATTATTATGTGGTGTCCGCTAGCAACGGGAGTGGCGAGGGTGCCGACTCCGGGCAACTCAGCGCCATCCCCCTTGCCCAGCCATCCACCACCACCCTGGCGTCGACTCCCGCCACCGCGGGGGCGTATGGCAGCGCAGTGGCCTTTGCCGCAACGGTAAGCGCCAGCGCCAGCGGGACGGTGACCTTTAAGGAAGCAAGCACCGTGTTAGGCACGGCGGCGTTGAGTGCGGGCACGGCCACCTACACCACCAGCGCCCTGGCCGTGGGCCAGCATGCGGTCACCGCCTATTACGCCGGCGACGCCACCTTTGGGGCCAGCAACTCCGGCCCGCTTGGCTACACGGTGAACCCGAAATCGGTCACCATCAGCGGGGTGACCGCGGCTAACAAGGTCTACGACGCCACCACCGGCGCCATTCTAACAGGAGGATCGGTCGCCGGCCTGGTCAGCGGCGACTCCGTCACCGTGGCCGCCGGCAGCGGCGCCTTTGCCAGCCCCAACGCGGGATCCCAGCCGGTGATCGCCAGCGGTTATGCACTCGCCGGTGCCAGTGCAGGCAACTATGTGTTGTCGGCACAACCCGCCGTGGCCAGTGCCCTCATCGCGCCGCGCCCGCTCCAACTGACAGGCACCCGGGTCTATGACGGCACAACGGTGGCGAGCGCGGCGGGCTTGGCGGTTGCCAACAACCTCGACGGGGCCGATCTAACATTGACCGGCAGCGCCAATCTGGCTGGCAGGAATGTCGGCTTGCAGGCGGTTTCGTCCGGTGCCGGGGTGGCCCGGGTGCAAAGCGCCACCGGCAACACCGGCACAAGTGCCGCCACCACCTTCAACGTGACGCTGGGCAGCACCCCGGTTGCCGGCAATACCCTGGTCGCGGTCATCTCCACTCGTGGCACCAGCGCCAACAGGGTGTCCAGCATCGCGCAAACCGGGGCGACTTGGACGCGCGCATCCCAGGCCGCCAACACCAACGGCACCACCACCGAAATCTGGTTTGCCCCTAACGTGTCAGCCGCGGCCAAAATTGTCACCGTCAACCAGGCCTCGCTGCGCTCGGCCGCGGTGGTCATCGAGTATGCCGGCATCCTCGATGCCAACCCGGTGGACCAGACGTCGAGTGCGACCGGCAACAGCACCGCCCCAGTCACCGGCACGACGCCTTCCACCACCCAAGCCAATGAGGTGTGGCTCGGCGGCATCGGCTTCATCAGCAGCACGCCGAGCTTGGGGACTTTTCTCAACAGTTTCAGCTTGGTGGACAGTGCGCGCTCAACCCGCATCCCGGCCAGCAGCAACGCCGAGGTTTATGCCCTCGAACGCCTCGTCAACCCGAGCGAGGCAGCCTCCTCCGGCGGCACCCTCAGCACTTCGGCGCAGTGGTCCGGCTCCATCGCCACCTTCAAGACGGAGCCGCCATCCACCCTGGCTCCCGCTGGCCCGGCCGCCGCCAACTACACCACAACGGGAGCCAGCGGCTCGGTGTTGGTCACTGCCCGGCCGCTCACGGTGGCTGCGGTGAACACGACCAAGACCTACGATGGCACCACCATCGCGGCGGGCACGCCCACTCTCATTCCGCCGCTCGCCGCGGGGGATAGCACGAGCGTTCTGTCCCAGGCGTTCCAGAGCAGCGGCGCCGGCACCGCCAACAAGGTGATCGTGCCGAGCATCGTGATCGACGACGCCAATGGCGGGGCAAATTATGCGGTGACGCTGAGCAACTGGTTAACCGGCACGATCCTCCCGGCAGTGGCGAATCTATCACTCGGCAACCTGACGCCAATCTACAACGGCTCCCCGCAACCGGTCACCGTCACCACCATCCCGACCGGCCTTGCGGTTGCGCTCGCCTACGATGACTCCGCCACGGCGCCAAGCGCGGCAGGCAGTTATGCGGTCAGCGCCACGGTGACCGATCCGAACCACACCGGCAGCGCGGCAGGCACACTGGTGATCGGCAAGGCCCCGGCCACCATCGACCTAACAGACCTTGCCCAGACCTACGATGGCTTGCCGAAACCCATTACCGCCACCACCACCCCGGCCGGCCTCGCCGTGGTGCTCACCTACAATGGTTCCGCCACGGCGCCGAGTGCCGCCGGCAGTTATGCGATCAGCGCCACGGTGACCGATCCGAACCACACCGGCAGCGCGGCAGCCACGCTGGCGATCGGCAAGGCCCCGACCACCATCAGCCTAACAGACCTTGCCCAGACCTACGATGGCTTGCCGAAACCCGTCAGCGCCACCACCACCCCGGCCGGCCTCGCCGTGGCGCTCACCTACAATGGTTCCGCCACGGTGCCGAGTGCCGCCGGCAGTTATGCGGTCAGCGCCACGGTGAACGATCCGAACCACGCCGGCAGCGCGGCAGGCACGCTGGTGATCGGCAAGGCCCCGGCCACCATCAGCCTAACAGACCTCGCCCAGACCTACGATGGCTTGCCGAAACCCATTACCGCCACCACCACCCCGGCCGGCCTCGCCGTGGCGCTCACCTACAATGGTTCCGTCACGGCGCCGAGTGCCGCCGGCAGTTATGCGATCAGCGCCACGGTGACCGATCCGAACCACGCCGGCAGCGCGGCAGGCACGCTGGTGATCGACAAGGCCCCGGCCACCATCGGCCTAACCGGTCTCACCCAGACCTACGATGGCTTGCCCAAACCCGTCGGCGCCACCACCACCCCGGCAGCTCTGGGCGTCGCCATCACCTACGATGGCTCCGCCACTCCGCCGACTCATGCCGGCAGCTATGCCATCGCCGCGTCGATCAACGCTGCTAATTACGCGGGCAGCGCCACCGGGTCGCTGGTGATCGACAAGGCCAGCGCCGCTATCATCCTAACCGGCATCGCCCGGACCTATGACGGCACACCGAAGCCCGTCACCGTCACCACCACTCCGGCAGGCCTGGGCGTCGCTATCACCTATGATGGTTCTGCCACGCCGCCGACTCATGCTGGCAGCTATGCCATTGCCATTGCCATCAACGATGCGGATGGCGTGGGCGAGGCCACCGGCACACTGGTGATCGACAAGGCCAGCGCCACCATCGATCTAGCCGGTCTCACCCAGACCTATGACGGCACGCCGAAACCGGTCACCGCCACCACCACCCCGGCAGGCCTGGGCGTCGCCATCAGCTATGAGGGTTCCGCCACCCCGCCGACCCATGCCGGCAGCTATGCCATTGCCATTTCCATCAATGATGCCGATGGCGTTGGCGAGACCACCGGCACACTGGTGATCCAAAAAGCCAGCGCCACTGTCATCCTAACCGGACTTGCCCGGACCTATGACGGCACGCCGCAACCCGTCACCGCCACCACCACCCCGGCAGGCCTGGGCGTCGCCATCACCTATGAGGGTTCCGCCACCCCGCCGACCCATGCCGGCAGCTATGCCATTGCCGCATCGATCAACGATGCGGATGGCGTTGGCGAGGCCACCGGCACACTGGTGATCGACAAGGCCGGCGCCACTGTCGTTCTAACCGGCCTCACCCGGACCTATGACGGCACGCCGCAACCGGTCACTGCCACCACCACCCCGGCAGACCTGGGCGTCGCCATCACCTACGACGGCTCCGCCACCCCGCCGAGTCATGCCGGCAGCTATGCGCTCGCCGCCTCTACCAACGATGCCGATTACGCAGGCAGCGCCACCGGCACGCTGGTGATCGATAAGGCCAGCGCCACCATCGATCTAACCGGTCTCACCCAGGCCTATGACGGCACGCCCAAACCCGTCACCGCCACCACCACCCCGGCC
>CAIZNN010000229.1 GCA_903934285.1 Akkermansiaceae bacterium
GGCGTGCGGGCGCATCCGACAATCCAGCATTCGATCAACCACGTCCTCGATGAGATGGAATTGCTGGCGCTGGAGAAGCACGCGGTCAAGGACAACGCCGACGTGTCCCGCATCCTCAAGACGGCCCGCGGTGAGATCGACGACAGCGGCGACTTCGTGGTGGGCGGGACCGGCGGCACGGGTGACGCGAGCGACCCGGTATCGCTCCAGCGCATCGTCGGCGGCAAGCTGATTGCGCTCAAACCCGACGAATCGCTCGACAGCTTCCAATCCAACCGCCCGTCCCCCACGTTCACCGGTTTCCTTGAGCATTTGCGTCGTGATTCCGCGCTAGGCATGATCCCGTTCGAGTTTGCGGCGGATTCCAGCAAGATCGGCGGCGCGGGTGTGCGTTTGGTCGTCGCCAAGGCCGACCGGCGGTTTTCGTTCCGGCAGATGATCCTTGAACGGCGCTTCATCCGCCCGGTGTGGGCCTACGTCATCGGTGACGCCATCAGCCGCGGACTCCTGCCACCCATCGCGAGATGGTGGAAGATTGCCATTGTGGGTCCAAGACGTGTGACAACGGATGCGGGCCGCGAGGCACAACAAAACCGTGCTGACGTAGAGATGGGATTGAAGACCCTGTCGGACCACTACGCCGAGCTTGGCGCGGATTTCGGCGAGGAGATCGAGCGAAGGGGAGCCGATGCGAAACTCATTATCGAAACGGCGGCAAAATATGGTGTTCCTGTCGAAATGCTCTGGAAGCCATCGGGCGGCTCCGTTCAACAGGTTCCTCAAAAGGCGCAGGGGGGATGAAGCCGCGTGCGGGATTCGAACCCGCATCTCCGACCACAAAGGTCGGACGCCACCTCGGTCAGATCACCGGATGAAAACCTGATTCGCCGGCATGCATTCCCGGTTACGCCAACGCGGCAGAAACAAACGTCGGTGATTCCAACCCGCAGTGCAAGGAAAGTGTTGAAGGTTGCCACGTTGACACCGCAAACCGGGGCGTGAATCCGGTATTCCTACAAAGTCGTGAGTGGCTGATCCAGCCAGAAGCCCTGCGTTCGATGGCGGCAGCATCCCGTTCGTTCCTTGAACGTGGTGCCGCCCTACCCCAACCCAGCCAGTCCAGCCCGCTCTTGAATGTTGAGGATGGCATCGGCGTGGTTGCCATCGACGGCCCGATCCTGCGCAAGCCAGACATCTTCGCCCGCGTGCTGTTTCGCGCCACCGACTCCGAGGAAATCGGATCGGCCCTGCGCGAGGCCGGGGCGCGTGATGACATCAGTGCCGTGTTTCTCGACATCGACTCACCCGGCGGCACCGTGGCCGGCACACCCGAATTGGCCGCCATCGTCGCCTCTATCAACGAACGCAAACCGGTCTATGCGTTTTCCTCCGGCCTGATGGCATCAGCGGCCTATTGGATCGCCAGCCAGGCCCGCGCCATCTATGCCACGCCATCCGCCCAAGTCGGTTCTATTGGAGTCGTGCAAGCCGTGATCGACGATACAGCCGCGCTCGATGCGGAGGGGATCAAGGTGGAGGTGTTCACCGTCGGCAAATACAAGGCGATGGGTGCGCCCGGCACGCCATTGACCGATGACCAGCGCGAACTCATCCGTTCTAACATTGCCGAGACGGCACAGGAATTTCATACCGCCGTGCTGGCGCGGGGTCGTTCAATCCCAGTCGAGGCGATGGAAGGCCAGACATTCAGCGGGCGCCAGGCCCAGCGCTTCAATCTGGCGGGCATGGTTCCTGACCGGGCCGAAGCCATGCGCCGCCTGCGGGTTTATCACGCGTCAGTTGACACGCAATCCCGTGCGATGAACGCATCACTCGAAGATTTGCTAGCCGATGCCCGCACCCAGGGGGACACCCTCCAGCGGGATTACAAAGCCCAGGCCGACTTGTTGGCCGAAGCGTCCACCAATCTTGATTCGCTTCGCGGCGAAGTCGGATTGCTCACCGCCGAAATCGACACGCTCAGGGCCGAGCGGGATACGGCGACCACCAGTGCCACCACTCTCCAAACCCGCGTTGCCCAACTCCAGGCGTCGCAGGCCGATTTCGACACCCGCGTTCAGACCGAGGTTGCCCGCGTCGTCGCCTCCACCGGCACCACGCTGCCGGCCCGCGTCACTCCCGCAGGGGACGCCACCCAGGCCGCCGAACTCCACGCGCAGTTTGCCGCCATCACCGACCCAGCGGCGCAGACCGTATTCTGGCGCAAGCTCACCCCGGAACAACAAGCTATCATCCTCAAACACCAAGCCTAACACATCATCATGTCCAATACCCTAACCAACGTCAAAGACATCAAGGTCGCCCAGCGGGCACTCATGCCCTTCATGGCCCAATTGCTGCCGGTCACGGCGTTTTCCATCGACTTCAGCCCGCTGCCTGCCGACAAGCTCGACACGGTGCGCGTGCCATTGGTCGGTGCGCCCAGCACATCTAGCGACTTTGCCGGCGACTACACCGCCAACGCGGATTCCACGGTGACCGTGGCGCCGGTCGTGCTCAACCGCCACAAGTTCAAGACCGTCCACATCACGGCACGCGAGAACGCGGAAACCTCCCTTAACACGCTCGAAACCCTCGTCGAGGCAGCCGCGCAACAACTCGCGCAGGACGTGCTGGTGGACATCCTCTCGGTGGTCACCGCCGCCACCTACGGAGCGCCCGGCATCCCTGCGCTCGCCGCCACTTCCTTTGACTACAAGAAGGTGCTTGGCTTGCGCGAAGTTTGTGGCACCGCCAAGATGCCGCCCAATCCGCGCTCGCTGGTGTTGGACTCCGGTTACTACACCAACCTGCTCGCCGACGATGTGGTCGCGAAGAGCTTCAACTTGAACCTCAACGCCCCGGCTGTCACCGAGGGCATGGTGAAGCGCCTCGCCGGTTTCAATCTCCACGAGACGACGATCATCCCGCCCGACAACTCGGAAAAGCTCGTCGGCTTCGCGGCCCATGCCAGCGCGGTGGCCGTCGCCATGCGCTACCTCCAACCGGTCGCCGAATACCAGCAGGCCGGCGCGGTCACCGACCCTGCCACCGGCATGACCTTCGGCTACCTGCGCTTCACCGACACCCGCGCCAACCGGGTGTTTGTCACCCTCGAATGCCTCTACGGCTTCGTGGCAGCCAAAACCGACGCCCTCAAGCGGATCGTCAAACCCTAACCAACCTCCAACCTAACAAACATAGCCATGCTTCCATTCAGCCAAACCGGCAATGCCGGATCCACCCTCAGCCACGTCGTTGTCCCCGCAGGTGGCCGCGACCGTGTGCGTGTCCAGTATGTGAACGCCACCTCCGACAAGGCGGGTTCGCTGCTCACATTCAAGGCACCGACCACATCAACGACCGTCACCGCCATTAGCGCGTCAGCACAGGCCGTGGTGAACTGCGTGCCCTACACCGGTGCGGCACAGAACGACGTTGTCGTGTTGTTCTCCTCGGTCACTGGAACCGGCATTCGTGGCGTGGTGACCTCGGTGCAAGCCGGGGTGTCGATCACGCTCACGGCCAACCTCGGCCTGGCACTGGCACCCGGCGACAAGGTCCACCTGATGGCCGCCGGTGCGCAGATCCCGGTCGGTGCAGCCACCAAGGAAGCCAACGCGCCAACCGTGTTCGTTGTGCATGAAGGTCCGGCCCTGATCGAACTTGACGGCACGTCGGCCTGCCGCATCAACCTGGTGGCGGGCGAGTATTCCTGATTCTTCCCGGTATGGTCTGCGGGGTTCATGGGCACCCTCTCTGGGAAACCGGAGGGGGTGCTTCATTTTGAC
>CAIZNN010000230.1 GCA_903934285.1 Akkermansiaceae bacterium
CAGGATGCCCAATACGGTTTACTTAAGACGAGACAGGGACGAGACAGGAAGAGGCGGCGGGCAGGATGCCCGCGCCACAGGTGGCCCGGGCATCTTGCCCGGAGCCTCGACTCAAACCACCAAGGGTGCTAAGTAAACCGTGTTGGGCATGCAGCCCGGAGCCATCCGTTGCCGCAACCCCGGGCCATACCGCCAGCATCGGGCGGGGGTGGCGGTGCTGCGGAGTCAGTTCGCTGCGGGCTTGGGAATGTCCTTGAAGTCAGCCGGGACTTTGCTGATGACGTAGGAGAGGACCTGGGCGATTTCCACCGGTGAGAGTTTCTGGCCCCAGGCCTCCATTTTGGCGCCGTTGTTGCCGGTGCTCTCCGGCGGCGAGCCTTTGTTGATGAGATTGAACAGCCCCATCGGCTTGTCGCTGAATTTCCATTGGTGATCGGTAAGCGGCAGCCCCGGGAGCGGGATTTTTTTGCCCTTGCCATCGTCTTGGGTGGCGCTCAGATCCACCCCATGACAGGGCACGCAATTTTTGGTGAAGGTGGCCTGGCCGGCGGCGACATAGAGCGGATTGGTGGCCAATTCGTACACCAGCTTGGAATCGTTGAGGTCGGCCAGGAGTTTGTTGAGTTCCTTGAGCTGGACCGCCTGCACCGCAAGGATTTTTTCCTGCACCGCTTGTTGTGGGTTGGTGAGCAGCGAGGTGCCATAGTAAACAAACCAGTAGCCGACAAAAAAGACTATCGCCCCATAGAAGGTGAAAAGCCACCAATTGGGCAGCTTCTGATCATATTCCTGAATGCCATCGAATTCGTGTTCACGAAGGATGATTTCGCCTTTGGCTTTGGCAAATCGGCCGCGTTTGGGGTCTGCGCTCATGGCATTTTTGGGGGGGAGGTGGGGGCGTCGGGAGTGGTCGGCTGGGTCGGCTGGTCGGCGGGCGGCACCGGCTGGGTCGGCTGGCCGGCCTGCTCGTCTGCGAGCGGCAGATGGGCGAGGTGCTCGCGCTTGGCCTTGGGCAGGCAAAAGGCGCGGATGGTGCCGATGAGGAAGATGGCGGCCACCACGGCGAATGAGCAGATCACAATGACCATGACCCATTCTTCATAGATGATGCGCTGGAACATGGGGCGGGTGGGGGGCTTGGTGAAGTGCCGAGTTGTTAGGCTCCGGCGTGCCGTGATTACGGAGGAGTCGGAGCTGCCGGAGTTGCTGGAGCTGCCGGAGTTGCTGGAGCTGTCGGAGTTGTCGGAGTTGCTGGAGTTGCTGGAGCTGTCGGACTTGTCGGAGTTGTCGGACTTGTCGGAGTTGTCGGACTTGTCGGAGTTGTCGGACTTGTCGGACTTGTCGGACTTGTCGGACTTGTCGGACTTGTCGGACTTGTCGGACTTGTCGGAGTTGTCGGAGTTGCCGGAGTTGCCGGAGTTGCCGGAGTTGCCGGAGTTACCGGGGCTGCCGGCGCCATCTTGGACACCGGGGGACTGGCGCGGTAGCTGTCGGGATTGAGCGGGATGGGCATCGCCGGGCCCCCCTTGGTGATGGTGCGGTAGGCGCCGAGTTTCTGGACGTAGGCGATGAGCGCCACGGCTTTGGTCTTGGCCAGATAGTTGCGCAGCTCGGCACCCGCCAGATCCGGCTTGGCCGGCAGATACACCTTGGCGGCCACCAGCGAGGCGGCGATTTCCTGCGACTGGGTTTCCGCCTTGTCGCGGATTTCATGCTGGCTCAAGGCCGGCCAGGGGACACCGAGGCGGACTTGGACCGCAATCTTGTTAGGCAGGGACTTCACATCCGTCTCCTGTTCGAAGAGCCAGGGGAAGGAGGGCATGTTCGAGCCATCGGAGATTTGGCGGGGGTTGAGGAAGTGATTGAAGTGCCAGTCGTTGCCGCGTTTGCCCACACGCATGAATTTGTAGTCCTTGCCCTGGTCATCTTTGGCGATGGGGCCGCCTTCGCGGGCGAGGTCGGGGCCGGTGCGTTTCGACCCCCATTGATAGGGATGGTCGTAGAGGGATTCGCCCAGATGCGAGTAGTCATCCACGACGCCGGGGCGGCCATAGCGCAAGACATCGGCGGAAAGAGTGCGGATCATCTGGGAATGACACAGATAGCAACCTTCCGCGACGTAGATATCGCGTCCGGCGAGTTCGAGCGGGGTGTAGAGTTCCTGCAGGCGGCCCTCGACGTTTTTCTCGCGGTTGACGATGAGGGTGGGAATGATCTGCACCGCGCCGCCGATGGCAGCCACGAAAAACACCAGCACCGCGAAGGGCAGGTAATTTTCAATGATGCGCTCATGCCAGCGGGTCCACCCGTCATTGGACGAGCGGAAGGCGAAGACGGCCTTGATGGCGATGAGCACGGTCAGCAGCAAGGCCGCCTTGTCCGCATGCGGCGGCAAGAAGAACCAGAGCAAGGTGGAACAGATGCCAAGGAAAATGTAGGCGAGCGGGTCGTTGATCAGGGCTTCCGTCCACGTCATGGCGTCCTTGGCCCTGGGCTCCAGCACCGCGATTTCCACCGATTCATTGTACGGGCTGCCGGAGCGCGCGGTTTTCCAGATGTTGATGGCCAGCAGAACAAAACCGGAGAGATACAAAAAGCCCCCCACAAACCGGAAGATATAGAAGAGCTGGATGTTCTCCAGCGTCTGCAGAAAGGTGTATTCCAAGGTGGCACCATCAGGCTTGAATTGGCTGAGCATGAGCCCCTGCGAAATGCCCGAGAACCACATCGCCACAATGTAGAGCAGCACCCCGACCAGGCCGATCCAGAAGTGCATGTCGGCCAGCGCCTTGGACCAGAGTTGGGTTTTCCACAGCCGCGGCGCCAGCCAGTAGAACATGCCGGCGGCCATGAAGCCATTCCAGCCTAGAGTGCCGGAGTGGACGTGGCCGATGGTCCAATCGGTGTAGTGGGACAGGGCGTTGACCCCCTTGATGGCCATCAGCGGCCCCTCAAAGGTGGCCATGCCGTAAAACGTCACGCCGGCGACGAAAAACTTGATGACCGGATCGCTGCGCAGCTTGTCCCAGGCACCGCGCAGGGTGAGCAGGCCATTGAGCATGCCGCCCCAGGAGGGTGCCCACAGCATCAGTGAGAACAGCATGGCGAGGTTTTGCAACCACACCGGCAACGCGGTGTTGAGCAAGTGGTGCGGCCCCGCCCAGATATAGATGAACACCAACGACCAGAAATGGATGATCGATAAACGGTAGGAATACACCGGCCGGTTCGCCGCCTTGGGCATGTAGTAATACATGATCCCCAAAATCGGCGTGGTTAGGAAAAAGGCCACCGCATTGTGCCCGTACCACCATTGCACCAAGCCATCCTGCAGGCCGCCGAAAATCGGATAGGAATGGGTCAATGAGGTCGGCAGCGAGAGGTGGTTGACGATGTAGAGCATGGCCACCGTGATGATGGTGGCCATGTAGAACCACAACGACACGTACAGGCTCGGCTCATTGCGTTTGGCCACCGTCCAGAAGAAATTGATCGCGAAGACGACCCAAATGCACACCACCGCGAGGTTGATGGGCCAAATCAATTCGGCGTATTCTTTGCCCCGGGTGAAACCGGCCGGCAGAGTGAGCGCCGCTGCCACGATGATGAGTTGCCAGCCCCAGAAATGGATCGCGGAGAGCAAGTCCGAGGCGGTGCGCACCTTGCACAGCCGCTGCGTCGAGTAGTAAATCCCGGCAAACATCATGTTGCCGACAACGGCGAAAATGACCGCATTGGTGTGCAGCGGCCGCAAGCGCCCAAAGGTGAGAAATGAGATGCCTTCGGTTTGGAAAAACGGCCACCAATCCCAACCGAATTTCGCCGCCACCCAATCGTGGAGCGGCTTGGTCAGCATCTCCAGAATGTGCCCGTTCATCTGCCACCACGACAGCTGCGTGGCAATGAGCACACCCACCGTCATGCCGATGATGGCCCAAAAGATGGAGGCGATCATGAAGCGCCGGACGGAACTGTCGTCGTAGGTTATGGTGGTGGTCATGGCTGGGAGGAAGCAGGTGGCGTCAGGGGATTTGGGGACGGCTGGCGGCCGCCGCCGCAGGCGTTTCGTGCGGGGGTGGGGCCACATCGAGTGGCAAGAGCGAATCCCGCTCCGGACTGGAGCGGCGCGAACGGCGGACTTCGGCGGCAAAACAAACGATGAAAATCCCGGCCAGACAGACGGAAATGAAAATGGTCAGCGCCAACACGTTCACGGCGCGAACCATAAAAACGGCTTAAGGAAAAGCAAGCCCCGCGGCAAGATTTGCCGATAATTTCCTTACAGGCCGTGCAAGGGTTCGATTTTGCGGCCTTGGGAATTGAGCCATTCCAAGAACACATCGCCCACGATCTGGGGCAGGCAACTGATCTGGAACAACTCGGGATTGAGAATGATGTGGCACTCGGCCAGGCTGTCGGGAGGCAACCCGATGCCGACGTGAAAGACATTCCTGAGGCCGCGGGTGGCGGCCGCTGCCAGCGGCGAGTCCAACACCACGTGGCCGCGCGCGGCCAGCGCCGCCAGCGCCCGCTGCGTGCCAAACGGATGCGGCGGCGGTGAGGGGTCCGCCTCATCCTCCAAGCCCAGCAGATGGCGGTGCCGCGGGTCTTCCGCAATCAGCGGCACCAAGTCGGGTTGCACTGCCAGCCAGCGGCCCTCACCATCATCGTCGTATTCATTCAAATACGAGACGATGCCGGTGGCAAGCCGGGAACTGAGCGCCGCAGGGGTGCCGTGCAACACGATCGAACAGGCCACAGGAGACTCCGGCGCGGTGGCGAGCAACCATTGGTGAAATAAGGCGATGGAAGGGGCGGCGGACATGGCGCAAGCAAGCAGGTACAACCCCATGCTGCAGCAAATCCGCGCCGCACGCTCCGCGCCGACTCTGGAAGGGTGCGCGGATTTTCGGAACAATGGCGGCCAGCGCGCAGCGCCGGCTACATGCGGAAATCCTCGCCGAGATAGTGTTTGCGGGCGATCGGGTCATCCACCAGTTCGAGCGACGCGCCCTCCAGAATGACCCGGCCATCGTGAATGAGGAAGGCGCGGTCGGTGATGGTGAGGGTTTCGCGGACCGAGTGGTCGGTGATCAGAATGGCCAGCCCGTCGCGTTCGCGCAACTCGCGCACGATGCGCTGGATGTCCTCCACGGCAATCGGATCGATGCCCGCAAAGGGCTCGTCGAGCATCAGCAGGGTCGGGTCGGAACACAGCGCCCGGGCAATCGCCAAGCGCCGCTTCTCCCCGCCGGAAAGCGTGATGGCCACCGATTTGGCCAGCTTGCCGATGCCGAAGCGCTGCAGCAGGTCGTGGGCCCGGGCGTGCCGCTCCGCACGGTTGAACTGCGGCCGGGTCTCCAAAATCGCGAGCAGATTGTCCAACACCGAAAGCTTGCGGAAAATCGATTCTTCCTGCGGCAGGTAGCCCATGCCGAGGCGGGCGCGGCGGTGCATCGGCAGCCGCGAGATGTCATGACCGTTGAAGCAGACCGACCCCCCATCCGCGGGAATGAGCCCGGCGATGATGTAAAACGAGGTGGTCTTGCCGGCGCCGTTCGGGCCTAACAAGCCGACGATTTCCCGCGGTTGCACGGTGATCGACACGCCATCGACCACGGCACGGCCGTTGTAGGTTTTGCGCAGGTTGGAGGCAAACAGAACGGCGGATTCTGCGTGGCAACAGGTGGAGCCGGGGTCGTGCATGGAACGGTGATGGGGAAGTGAAGCGGAAGAAGGAATAAAGTCGCAAGACTGCAAGACACAAGACACAAGACGCAAAAGCAGAAGATGAGTTGGGGCAGGAAAATCAGGGCTTTGGGCGTTCTTGTCTTCTGTCTTCTGTCTTCTTGTCTTCTGTCTTCTTGCGATTGATTTGGTCGAGCGGCAGGATCGTCTCGGTGCCGCCTTCGGAGAAGCTGAATTTGCCGTCAATGACCCGAATGGTTTGATCGGATTGTTTGGCGCGGTTGATCATGCCGCCTTTCTTGACCCACGGCTTGCCGCCGCTCAGCACGATTTCGCCAGTCTTGAAATTGTAGGTGAAAATGGCCGCGGCGGCTTCGATGGCCTCATGGTTGGCATCGGGCTTTTGCCGCAGGTGCACCGCCCCGGTGGCTACCACGCGCTCGACATCGCCAAGTCTGACATTCAGCCCGCCGGGGACCGGTTTGTCGCCGGGCTGGCGCTCCGCCGCCGGCTTTTTCTCGAAGAACACCTTGATCTCGTTGGCACCATCCAGAGTGAAGCGCGGGTCGGCCACCGTCACGTTTTTCAGATAAACCAGCAGCCCTTTGTCGGCGTCGAAATACATGCCGCCTTCGCAGTTGATGACGGTGTCGTCAGGACCGGGCTTGACGTCCAGCGGCCGCGCTTGCTGGACCGGCGCCGGCGCGGCGGGCGGGCTTGCGGCAAGCAATTCTTCCCGCTCCAAAAACGCGCTGGCCGCACGCGTGGCTGCCGCCGACGCATCCAGCGCCGCCCGTAGATCGCTGCGGGCTTGGGCGCTGGCCTCGGCCGCGGCCACGGCGGGTGCCGCCGCCGATGGTGCCGCTGCGGCGGGTGCCGCCGGGGGGGCCGCCGGGGGTGCCGCCGGGGGTGCCGCCGGGGGTGCCGCTGATGGTGCCGCTGATGGTGCCGCCGGGGCGAGGGCCACCGGCAGCGCAAGGAGGGCGGCACCAAGGAGGGCCGTGGCGCGGCGGGGAGACTCGGGCGGGGTCATGGTGGTCTTGGGTGGTGCTTGGATGCGGGTCGTGCTCGGACCCATGAGAAAGCCCTCGGCTTGGTCAAGCTCGTACAGCAGGCCGGTGCCGATGGCCGAGAGGCGCTCGAAATTGAGGGTGACGGATTGGCTGGCAACGAGGGTGCCTTTGGTTTGATCGAACCGCGCTTTCGTTAGATCCATGCGCGCCCGGGGGCTGCGGTCGGGGTGGAACAATTCAATGGAGACGGCCTCACCATCGAGGATTTCGGTGGAGACCAGGGTCATGGCCTTGGCCCGCAACACGCCGACGAGATGGCGGTTTTCATCGTAACGCGGCAGCATCACCCCGGTGAGCAGACTGCCCGGCGGCAGCAACGAGGCAGCCGAGATGGCGCGCTTGGGCGGGGTGGCGGCAATCGCCCCGCCCACCCCCAGCAACCAGGCGGGGGCGAGTAGCATCAGGGCTGGAAGGTTGCCGGTCAAACAAGGCGTGGGGCGGCCGCGGGGTCAGCGCGAGGCGTGGTGGATGGCGATGAGTTTCACCAGGAGATCTTCGATGAATTCCAGCGGGATTTGATTGGGGCCATCCGACAGGGCATTGGCCGGATCGGAGTGCACTTCCATGAACAAGCCGTCCACCCCGGTGGCCACCGCCGCGCGCGCCAACACCGGCGCAAGTTCGCCGTCGCCGCCGGTGCTGCCGCCCAGACCGCCGGGCCGCTGCACCGAGTGGGTGGCATCAAACACTACCGGCAGCCCTTCCTTGCGCATCCAGTAAAGCGCCCGCATGTCCGCCACCAGATTGTTGTAGCCAAAGGTGGTGCCGCGCTCGGTGAGCACAAACCGCTCACAGCCAAAGGCGCGCAGCTTGTCGGCTATGTTCACCGTATCCCACGGCGCGAGGAATTGGCCTTTCTTGACGTTGACCGCCCGGCCGGTCTTGGCCGCCGCTTCTAACAAATCCGTCTGGCGGCACAGGAAGGCCGGGATTTGCAGCAGATCGACGTGCTCCGCGGCGATTTCCGCCTGCGCGGCGGTGTGAATGTCGGTGGTGACGGGGATGGCGAGTTCCTTGGCAATTTCGCCCAGGATGCGGCAGCCCTCGACCGGCCCGGGCCCGCGGAACGCGCTGACGGAGGTGCGGTTGGCCTTGTCAAACGAGGCTTTGAACAAAAAGTGGATGCCGGTGCGTTCGGCGATTTCCTTGAGCGCGCGGGCCATTTCCCAGGCGAAGGGCTCGCTTTCCAAGGCGCAGGGGCCGAGGATGAAAAAGGGCACGGGGCCACCCACGGGGACATGGCCGATATTGAAGGGTTCGAAGGACATGGGGGGTACGGGGGACGGTGGTCAGTTCGCAACCGTTGCGCTTGGGCCGGCGGCGGCTGCGTAGAGCGGGCGGAGGTTGCTGATGGCGGCGCTGAGGAGCTTGGCTTCTTGCGCGCTGAGGTTGCCGCGGGTCTTGGCAACCAGCATTTCAAGACTGTCGATGACGGATTGGGCCGCGCGCAAGTTGATTTGCGGCTGGCCGCTGAGCGGGTTGGGGATTTGCCCGAGAAACAACCCCGCATTCTGCGCTTGCAGGAGGATGAACTCACTGAATCGGGGATCAGCTTCGGCACTGGCGGACATGCAGGGAGTCTGGCGCGGAAAACCGAATCAGCAAAGAGGAAAAACGCGGGATTTCGCGCGCCGAAATCCAACAATATCTCCGTCCCCCGATTTGTCCCGGCCACGACCCTGGCAAAGCGGGTCAAGCGGCGCCGAGGATTTTTGTTGTGCACGGCTGACAAGGGTTGCGCGGACGCGGATTTCGGGGCATTACCGGGGCTCCGCAGTCGCTGTTTCCCTTCCCCTCACCCCCATTGCTGCTCATGTCCGCACGTCTTGATTTCAGCAGCCGTCACTTGGGTCCGGTGGCAGCCGAGCGCCAAACCATGCTGCACGCCATCGGTTTCCCCAGCCTCGACGCCCTCGTCGAGGCCGCCGTGCCGGTCGCCATCCGCCTCGACGCCGCGCTGGACCTGCCAGCTCCGCGCACGGAACCGGAAGCCCTCGCCTGGCTCAAAAGCATCATGGGCAAGAACCGCCTGCTCAAGTCATGCATCGGCCAAGGGTACTCCGGCACCCACACTCCGGGCGTGATCCAACGCAACATCTTCGAAAATCCCGGCTGGTACACCGCCTACACCCCGTATCAAGCGGAAATCGCCCAAGGCCGGCTCGAAGCATTGCTCAATTTCCAGACCCTGATCACCGACCTCACCGGCCTCGACGTGGCCAATGCCTCGCTGCTCGATGAGGGCACCGCCGCCGCCGAAGCGATGAGCCTCGCGCTGGCCGGCAACGCGAAAGGCAGGACCCTGTTTGTTTCCGACCGCTGCCACCCGCAAACCCTCGACGTCGTCATTACCCGCGCCGAACCTCACGCCATCGACGTGCGCGTCGGCGATTGGCAAACCTTTGATCCCGTGGCTTGCGATGGCTTGTTCGCCGTGCTGGTGCAATACCCCGATACCCGCGGTCGCATCGATGAGTTCGCCGGCTTTTTCGCCAAGTGCCAGGCGGCGGGCGTCGTCACCATCGTCGCCGCCGATCTGCTGGCCCTCACCTTGCTCCTGCCCCCAGGCGAATTCGGCGCCGATATCTGCATCGGCTCGGCTCAACGCTTTGGCGTGCCCATGGGCTTCGGCGGACCCCACGCCGGCTTTATGGCCTGCAAGGATGCTCTCAAACGCAAGATGCCCGGCCGGCTTGTCGGCGTCTCCGTCGATGCCCGCGGCAAGCCCGGGTTCCGCCTCGCCCTGCAAACCCGCGAACAACATATCCGCCGCGATAAGGCCACTTCTAACATTTGCACCGCCCAGGTCCTGCTCGCCGTGATGGCCTCTATGTATGCCGTCTATCATGGCCCGGACGGGCTCCGCCACATCGCCCGCACCATCCACGGCCACACCGCCAGCTTGAAAAATGCCCTCAGCGCCGACGGCGTCGCCATCGAGGACGGCGCGTTTTTCGACACCCTGGTGGCCAGGGTCCCCGGTGAGGCCGACACCATCCTCGCCGCTGCGGTGGCGGCCGGCATCAATCTGCGCCGCATCGATGCCGACCACCTCGGCATTGCGCTGGATGAAACGACTAGCGCCGCCGACCTCAGGGCCATCACCGCCGCCTTCGGGACGCACTCGCCGCGGCCGTGCGCCGGCGCGGCTGCCCCGGTGTGGCCCGCCGCGCTGGTGCGCAGCTCGCCATTCCTTACCCAAAAGGTGTTCTCCAGCTATCACTCGGAAACCGAGATGCTGCGCTACCTCAAGCGGCTCGAAACCAAAGACCTCGCTCTCAACGAATCCATGATTGCGCTGGGGTCCTGCACCATGAAACTCAATGCCACCTCGCAGATGATGCCGCTGAGCTGGCCGGAGGTCGCCGCCATCCATCCCTTTGTCCCCGCCGACCAAAGCCAGGGCTACCGCGCGATGCTCGGTTTGTTAGAAGACTGGCTGGCCGAAATCACCGGCTTTGCCGCCGTCTCGCTCCAGCCCAACGCCGGATCGCAAGGCGAATTCGCCGGGCTGCTCGCCATCCGCCGCTATCACCTCGCCCGCGGCGACGCCCAGCGTACCGTGTGCCTCATCCCGGTTTCCGCGCACGGCACCAACCCCGCCTCCGCGGTCATGGCCGGCATGCAAGTCGTCGGGGTCAAGTGCGACAACGATGGCAACATCGACGTGGCCGACCTCAGCGCCCGCGCCCACGAACACCGCGACAAGCTCGCCGCGCTGATGGTCACTTATCCGTCCACCCACGGCGTGTTCGAAGCCACCATCCGCGCTATTTGCGGTATCATCCACGAGGCCGGCGGCCAAGTGTACATGGATGGCGCCAATATGAATGCCCAGGTCGGCCTAACAAGCCCGGGGGCCATTGGCGCCGATGTTTGCCATCTCAATCTCCACAAGACCTTCTGCATTCCCCACGGCGGCGGCGGCCCCGGCGTGGGCCCGATCGGCGTGGCCCCGCAGTTGGTGCCCTATCTGCCCGGCCATCGCGAACTCGCGGCCAAGGCGGGAGCCGTGTGTTCCGCGCCTTGGGGCAGCGCATCCATCAACACCATCTCGTGGATGTATATCGCCATGATGGGCACCGCCGGCCTCACCGAAGCCACCGGCGTCGCCATCCTCAACGCCAACTACATGGCCAAACGCCTCGCCCCGTTTTTTCCTATCCTCTATACCGGCAATCAAGGGCTCGTCGCCCACGAATGCATCATCGACGTGCGCCCGCTCTCAGGCCAGAGCGGCATCACCGTCGAGGATGTGGCCAAGCGCCTGATGGATTACGGCTTCCATTCGCCCACCATGAGTTGGCCGGTCGGCGGCACCCTCATGATCGAACCCACCGAGTCGGAATCCAAAGCCGAACTCGACCGGTTCTGCGAGGCGATGATCGCCATCCACGGCGAAATCTCCGCTGTCATCCGCGGCCAGGCCGATGCCAATGACAACCCGCTCAAACACGCCCCGCATCCGGTCGAGGCGGTCTGTGGCAACGCTTGGCCCCACGCCTACTCCCGCGAACAAGCCGCCTTCCCGCTGCCGTATCTGCGCCACCACAAGTTCTGGCCCGCCGTCGCCCGGATCGACAATGTCCATGGCGACCGCAACCTCGTCTGCACCTGCGACTCGGTGGAAAGTCACGCCGCGGATGCTTGACCCCGAGGCCCCGCGCCTTCGCCCGGCAGCAGCAGGCTTGTGGCCGGCGTGCCGCCACGGCCAACCTCAGGCACCTTGTTTGAGCGCTTGCCAAGCCTGCCAGACAAATAGCCCGAGGAAAAGCGGGAAGATGATCGAGCCGGTTGTTTTGAAAATCAGCAGCGCCATGCTCAGGGCGGTGAGGATGGTGATCCACAGGGTGAGCTTGAGGCGCGCCGGACCAAGCAGCGCGTTGAGCATTTGTCCGCCATCCAGCGGCAGTACCGGCAGCAGGTTGATGCCCGCCCAGATGACACTGATATAGGTCAAGACCTGCCAAAAATGCCCGGCCGCAGAAGTGAGCGTGAAGAGCCCCGGAATAAGCAGATAAACGGCCAGCCCTAACGATATCTGGGCGGTCGGACCGGCTGCGGTGACCAGAAAATGCTGGGGCCGGGTGAAGCGCGCGCCGGGAAATTCCGCTAACCCGCCGAAGGCTTGCAGCGTGATTGCGCTGCGGGCACCGAAGGCGCGGCCGGTGAGCGCATGGCCGAGTTCGTGGACAAGAATGGAGATGAGCCCGGCCAGCAGGAACAATGCCAGCCGAAGGATGCCTTCCTTGGAATTGGCCGTGGCCCCGCCGCCGATGATGGCCAGCGAAATCCAGAACCAAGGCTGGATTTGAATGGGGATTCCTAACAGGTAAAAGCGAATCATGAGGGGCGGGAAGATTGTTATTGCCCGCTCCAGCCGCCGCCTAGGGCCTTGGCCAGCGCGGCCAAAGTGATCCGTTGCAGGGCATCGACCATGCTCAGGGAAAGGCGGGTTTGCAGCACGGTGCGGTCGGCATCGACGACTTCGAGATAGCTGGTGAGACCCTCATTGTAGCGCTCCTGCGAGAGTTGTCGCGTCTCCTTCGCGCTTGTTAGCGCAGCCTCCAGCGCACTGCGCGAACGGGCCAAACCTTTCAGATCCACCAGCGCGTCTTCCACTTCGCGCAGCGCAATGAGCAACCGCTGGCGGTAGCCGGCCAACGCCTCGTCATAGCTGCTGCGCGCGGCCGCCAGCTTCGCCTGGTTGGCTCCCGCGTTGAAAATGGGGGCCACCGCCCCGGCTCCCAATGCCAGTGTCCGGCTTTCCCAGGCGAGGAAGTTGGACGCCTTCAGCGACGCCAACCCGGCCTCCCCCAGCAGATTGAAATTCGGATAGAAGGCGGCCGCGGCGACGCCGATTTGGGCGTTGGCGGCGCGCAGTTGCTGCTCTGCGGCACGCACGTCCGGCCGCCGCAACAACACCGCCGCGGGCAACTCGGCGCGAATGGTCGGCAGGGCCGGTTCGGCGACCTTGACCGGGATGCCGAAATCGGCGGGGCGCGCGCCGCACAGCACGGCCAAGGCATGTTCCGCTGAGCCGCGCTGCCGCTGGACAATGGCTAGATCGTTGTTGGCAAGCTCCAGTTCGGTGCGCGCGCGACTGGTGGCCAGCCCGTCGGTCAAGCCGGCATCCGTCTTGGTTTTCTGCAAGTCCAGCGCTTCCTTGCGGCTCACCAAGGTGTCGTTGACCACGGCTTCCTGCGCATCCAGCCCGCGCAACACAAAATATTGGCGCGCCACCTCGGTGGCCAGGCCGAGGCGCAGCGCATCGAACAAGGCGGCGCTGGCGGCGGCTTGGGCGGTCGAGCCTTCAAGCTGGCGTTGGTTGCGCCCCCACAGATCAAGATCGTAGGCGAGTTTGAAACTGCTGCGGTAGTCCTGGTTATCCAGCTTGACGGCCGGGTTGCTGACCACATTGCCCGAGGCGCGGTCGATGCCGGCCGTGGTGGCCAAATCCAGCGTGGGAAACAACCGGGCGCGATCCACTCCCACCAGCGCGCGGGCGGTTTCCACCCGCGCCTTGGCGGCGGCCAGATCGTTGTTGGCCGCTAGCGCGCGGTCAACCAGTTGGTTGAGCTTGGCATCACCGAACAGTCTCCACCATGCGTCCGGCAGGCGCTTGGCCGCGACGTCCCGGCTCTCCTTCCAGTGGCTGCCGCCGCTGGCAGCGGGGAGCGTGAAATCCGGGCCAAGCTTGCAGGAGCCGAGCAACAGGGCGGTGGCAATAAGCAGTAGGCGGGGGGGCATGGGGCGAAATGCTTGTGGGGACCTCGATGAAAATGCTGACTTGTTAGCCAAGGCAATAGGGGGGCTGTGGGGCGTGTGCGGGACTGGATGACTTGAAATACCTGTTATACGCGCGATGCGATGCGTTCGGTACTGCCCCGGTAAGGGATACCTTGCGGATGACCTAAGGCTCCACGCGGATAAACTCAAGCTCAAATGCAACGTCAGCCTGATCTGAAAATCAGGTGTCATACAAACAATCAGATCTGGGGAATCTGAGGATTCTGAGGATTCTGGGGAATCTGGGGAATCTGGGGAATCTGGGGAATCTGAGGAGTTGCCCGTGGGGCCTCGGGCGGCTGTGCAGGGGCCTCGGAAATTGCTCCCGACGCCCGCTCTAACCGATCTTCCGGCGCAAGTCCCGCACGCTCCACAACCGCCCGGCCGCCGCCGCGCCGCTGCCCCGCAGTTTCCGCGCCCCATCCTTGCGCGTCGCCCCGAAGCGCTCCCGGCACCGCGTGAACACCTCATCCACAAAGGCCCGGCTGCCGAGCACCGCTCCGTCCGTGAAATACCTCACCCGGCTCCGCAGCATCTTGCTTAGCGCCACATCCCGGCTCCGCTCCAGCTGCGCCATCTCTGCCTCCACCGCCTCCTTCCTGATGCCTTTCTTGACTACCTTCACCTCCCGCCCGCCGCCCTCGCCCACCACTTCCTGCAGCTTCTCCGCGCCTTCCGCTAACAATAGCATCCGGTAGTCCTTGGACACCTCACCCGCCCAATGCCGCGCATCCGCCTCATAGCCCTTGTGGGCCATGAGCGCCCGCACCAGGCCGGCCCGAGCCTTCTTGCCATTGCCTCTTGCGCCGCCGCCCATCGCCTCGCCATAACTACTCCAGCGATACTCCGCCGGGTCGCCCACCATCCCCGCCCGCACCGGGTTCAAATCGATATAGGCCGCCATCGTCCTGGCCGCCAGTCCATCCTCCACCAGCACGCTCTTGAACCGGGATTCCCACAGCGCGCCGGTGCGTTCGTACTTGGTGTTGAACCACCGGCTGAACCGCAGCAGCAGCGTTTTCATGAACTCCCCAAGGTCGTGCATCCGATAAGTGAAGCGCTCATGCAGCTCCCTCACCAACGACTCATCCGCCAGCCCGTCCCTCACCTGCTGCCGCAGCTCCGCCAATTCCTTGGCCACCACCCCTACCGCCGCCTCGTTGTAGATCGCCCGCAGCCGCCGCAGCAACTCCTGGTCCGACAGGCCTCCTGCCGCCAGTGGCGGCACTTCCAGCAGCAAATGCACATGGTTGCTCATCAAACAATACGACAACACCCGGCAGCCCGAAAAATTCTCATACATCCGCAGGTACGTGCGGAATTGCTCTTTTTCCTTCTGCCCGAACGCCAACCGGCGCTCCACCACCCGCGTGATGCAGTGATAAATCACAGGGCGTTCGGTGGATTCCTTCCACGGAGCCAGCCAGCGCGCGCGTCTCATAATGAAATTAAGGTTGCGGGTTGTTGCTAAGGTAGTGTCCAGAAAATACTCCCTCGCCTGACGCTTCGCAAGCTGGATTTGATTGTTTCTCTGACACCATGTGATGATGATAATGGTTTTTCTGACACCAGACACCATGTTGTCGGGGCGAGGTCATTGGGGCCCACCACAAGGATCGGGGACCGGCGCGGCAAAGTTTTTAGATTTTTGCCGGATGCGGGCGTCCACGCGCCGCCGCGCCAGGATTTTTGTTTGACTTCGCGGAAATTCCTCACTATCGGTAGCGCTCCCCCCGGCGGGGTTCTGCCAAATTCTTGCTTTTCGCCGTTCTGCGCGGCAACGACTGGATCGATTGGGACGCTGCCGAGTCATACAATTTTTCACAAGTCTTTCATTTGCAACCATTTTTCATGTTCAAGAAACTTTTTGGAAATTTTTTCCCGAATGATATTGGGATTGATCTCGGCACGGCCAACACGCTCATATACGTCAAAGATCATGGCGTGGTGTTGCGCGAGCCGTCGGTGGTGGCGGTCAAGGCCGGCACCAACGAGGTGCTGGCGGTCGGCGACGATGCCAAGCGGATGCTGGGTCGCACGCCGGGCAACATAGTGGCCATCCGCCCGCTTAAGGACGGGGTGATCGCGGACTTTGAAGTGACCGAGGCGATGCTGCGGCACTTCATCCGCAAGGTGAATAAGAACCGCCGCTCCAACCCCCGCGTGCTCATCGCCATTCCGTCTGGCATTACCGAGGTGGAGCGGCGCGCCGTGCGCGAATCCGCCGAGCAGGCGGGTGCCCGCGAGGTGTATCTCATTGAGGAGCCGATGGCCGCAGCGATTGGGGTGGGGCTGCCGGTGCAGGATGCATCCGGCAATATGATTGTGGATATTGGCGGCGGCACCACCGAGGTCGCCCTCATTTCGCTTTCCGGCATTGTGTATGCCCGCAGCGTGCGCACGGCCGGGGACGAATTGGACGAGGCCATCGTTTCCTACATGAAACGAGCCTACAATCTGATGATTGGGGAGCGCACCTCGGAAGACATCAAAATCCGCCTGGGCTCGGCGGCGCCGCTGCCCAAGGAAATGACCATGGAGGTCAAGGGCCGCGATCTGGTTGCCGGCCTGCCCAAGACCATCACCATCACCTCGCAGGAGATCCGCGAGGCGATGGCCGACCCGCTCCGCACCATCGTTGACGCGGTTCGCACCACTCTGGAGCGCTGCCCGCCCGAACTCGCGGCCGACCTGGTCGACCGCGGCATAGTGCTGGCCGGCGGGGGAGCCCTGCTCAAAGGGCTCGACCGCCTGCTGCGGGAAGAAACCGGGCTGCCGGTGCACATCGCCGAGGATCCCCTCAGCGCGGTGGCCGAAGGCACTGGCAAGGCGCTTCAGGAAATCGCCCTCTTGAAACGCGTCACCAACACCGACCGCAGGGTCGAGCGTTAGGCAGGCCCCGGGCCATGAAGCCGCTCAATCTCATAGCTATTCTGCTCTTTGTGAGTGGTGCCGTGTGGGCGCTCACGCGCAGTGAGCGCACGGTGCGTGAGATTCAACGGGGCTATTTTGCGGCGATTTCGCCGTTTCTCAAGAGCGGCTCGCAGACTGAAGCGTATGCCCGCAGTTTTCTGGATGAGGTGCAGCACTCCAAGGTGCTGGAAGCCGAGCTGGGCGCGGTGCGCGGCGAACTGGGCCGGCTCCACATCATCGAGTCGCGTTACCGTGAACTGGAGCGCGAGAACGACTCGCTGCGGCACGCCGTGGATTTCAAAAAAACCACCAGTTTCAATGTGGCCGCGGCGCAAGTGATTCGCAGGCAGCCGACGACTTGGTGGCAAACCGTGGAAATCGACGTTGGCGAAGAACGCGGCATCGGCACCCAGCTCGCGGTGCTCTCCAACGACGGGCTGGTGGGCATCATCGACCGCCCGGCCAAAGACCGCTCGTCGGTCATTTTGCTAACCGACGAGGCGTGTCAGGTTTCCGCCAAAGTCGAGAACAGCCCTGAAGTGGGCATTCTCAGCGGCCAGCGCGGGCAGTTTGAAGGCACGCCGCTGCTGCGCTTGAAATTTTTGTCGAAGAATGCCGCGTTGCGCGCGGGCCAGCGGGTGTTGACCACTGGCCGCGGAGGCATTTTCCAGCCCAACATCCTGCTTGGAACCATCGTGTCGGTGGAGAAAGGCGCCGAGGATTCCGAAGCTCTGGTCCGTCCTGCGGTGGACTTCGCGGATCTAGGCACGGTGTTCGTCGTGCTGTCCAACGATTCCCCTAAGAAGTGACCCGCTACACGCTCATCACGGTTTTGTTAGTGCTGGCCAGTTTCGTGGTGCAGCAGTTTCTGCCCGCGCTCACGGCGCTGCACCACTCGCGCATTTTGCTCGTGCAGCTGGTGTTTCTGTGTGCGGCGGTCACCGTGGGGCAGCCCGCGATGCTGTTGTTAGCCTTTGTGTGCGGGTTTGTGTGGGATGCGCAATGCACGCTGGGGGCGCACGGTGGCGACCCGGAGATTTACAGCCAGCCGGTGGAATCGCTGCGCTTCGGCTATTCGATTCTGTTGTATGGGGCGATGGGCCTGCTGATGCAGGGCATTCAGCCGCTGTTCAAGCAAGGCAAGTGGTATTTCTCGGCGCTGCTGTCCGGCCTTGCCATTTTCCTCTATTTGGCGGCGGAGTACCTCATCATCACCTTCGTGCGCGGCAACTTCATATTTGCCAAGGCCACGGCGCTGCAGATGGCCTACACCTCGCTTCTAACCATGTTGTTCTCGCCGCTCGTTTTCTGGCTGTTGTTTGGCATCGCCAGCTGGTGCGGCCACTCCATCAACCCGGAGGCCGGGAAAAAGCGCCGCCGTCATTTCTGATCCCATGGAACCCCGCTACCGCCTGCGCCTCTACCTGCTCACCGCCTTGGTGCTGACGGGATTTGGCGCATTGCTCACGCGGCTCTACGAGTTTCAGATTCAACGCCGCGACGAGTTTCTGCAGATGATGCCCGGCAACAGCACCGTGACGGTGCGCGAGCCCGGCATCCGCGGTGAAATCACCGACCGCAACGGCATCCTGTTGGCGCGCAACCTGCGCAACTACGAAATCGCGTTCAATCTGGAGGAAATCCACACGGCGTATCGCCTGCAACATGCCGCCGATCCCACCTTGAAACGGCTCACCAAGAAAGACGGGCTGGAGCGGGTGGACGAGGACAAGGACATTGTGGATATAGTCAACAACTGGACCATCAAACGCTTCGACAGTCTGCACCTCACCAAGAACTACAATGCCGGGGCGCTGCGGACCCATTATCTAACGCACCGCGGGCTGGTGCCGTTCAGTTACCGCACCGATTTGAGCTATGATGAATTCGCCCGCTGCGCCGAGCACAATCTCGAGTTGCCCGGGGTCTATTTGGGCACCCGCGCGCTGCGCCAGTATCCCTACGCCGCGTTGGCCAGCCATGTGCTCGGATACATCAAGCCATGGGAACCGGCGGACATTCCCGACAGTGCCAAACGCAAGTTCGGCCACTACATAGGCGACGCCAAAGGGATCGCCGGCATTGAGCAAAGCATGGACGCGATATTGCGCGGGCCGGAGGGCCAAAAAAAACTGCTCAAGGATGAGAAAGGCCATATCATCCGCATGATCGACTACACCAAGCCCGGGGTAGGCGCCAAACTCACGCTGGCGCTTGATGCCCGCGCCCAGCTTCACGTCGAAAACGTGCTCCGTCGTGCCGGGCGCGCCGCCGCGGTGGTCATGGATGTGGGCACCGGCGAGGTCATCGCGATGGCTTCCATCCCGGACTACAATCCCAACGACTTCATCCCGTCGATTTCCAATGCCCAGTGGAAAGCCTATCTGGACAACAAGAAGATGGATCCATTTTCCAACCGTTCGATCAAGCCGTTCACGCCTGGTTCGACCTTCAAGCCGCCGACCGCCATAGCCGGGGCCTTGGAAGGCATGGCGACGCGGGCGTTTTCGTGCGACGGGTATATTCTGTTTGGCAAGATCAAGATCGGCTGCTGGATTTGGAACCAGCACAAAGGCAGTCACGGCACGCTGACCCTGCCCAAGGCGATCCAACAATCCTGCAATCCCTACTTCATGAAACTGGCCAACACCATCGGCTGGAAAGCCATGGTCACCGGTTTCCAGATGGTTGGCTTGGGCAAAGCCACCGGCATCGAGCTGCCGGATGAATCCCCCGGCATTCTCCCGGGCAGCCGCCCGTGGCGTGCCGCCAATCCCTCCGCGTCGATGACCCCGGCGATCACCGCGATGCTCGCCATCGGCCAGGCTGATGCCATGGCCACCCCGCTGCAACTCTGTGCGATGGCCGCCTGCATCGCCAACGGCGGCAAGTACTACAAGCCTCGTATCGTCAAGTACGCCACTTCGGCCGAGGGCCGCAGGGTCATTGAGGACAAGCCCAAACTCGTCGTCGATTTGGTGGCGGCGGGCGTCAAGCCGGAGCATCTGGAGCTCATCCGCAAAGGCATGTGGCTGGCGGTCAACAAGCCTGGCGGCACGGCGGCCCGGGTGAAAATCCCCGACATTGAGGTTGCCGGCAAAACCGGCACCGCGCAAACCATCGATGACGGCAAGAAATCCAACAATTCGTGGGTGATTTGCTTCGGGCCCTACGACAAGCCCAAATACGCGGTGTGCGTGCTGGTGCAAAACGGCGGCTCCGGCGGCAAGGTTTGCGGCCCGCTGGCGCACCTGATCTTGCGCGGCCTGTTTGCCCAGGATGAAGGAGTCAAGCTGCCGCTCAAGCCCCAGCTCGCCGTGCGTGGCAACGCCGAGCGCATTGAGGAAATCCTCATTCCCAAAGATGAAGCGCTGGCGATTCTCGCCGGCGATGAGGCGGAAGGCGCCGGCGAAACCGGCGAGGAAATCGAAAACCTCGATGCGCCGCCGCTTGCCGCCACCGCCGAGCCGGTCATTCCCACCCCGGTCATTACTCCTGAAATCGATGAGGATGGCACCGTCATCCCCCGCGCTCAACCCGTTCCCGAACCCTAACCGTCTCAACACCATCAAACACTCTAACATAATACCAACCATGATCCAACGCATCAAACGGCTTCTAGGCATCGGCAAGCCCGATCCCTCCCGTGGCAACAGCATTATTGTCAACGTCGAAAAACTCGAACGCCGCGTCGCTCTCGTAGAGGATGGCGTGCTTGAGGAATACACCGTCGAGCGGGAGGGCGACCAAAACATCGTCGGCGGCATCTTCAAGGGCCGCGTCAAGAACATTGAGCCCGGGCTCAAGGCGATGTTCGTTGATATCGGCCTCGACAAGAACGCGTTCCTGCATTTCTGGGACGCCATCCCCGCCGCCCTCGATGCCGGCCTGGAGGAGATCCAGCGCGAAACCCATCCGAAGCGCCAGCAGAAGAAAGTCACCTCCAAGGACATTCCCGACATCTATCCGGTCGGCTCGGAGATTGTCATTCAGGTGTCCAAAGGGCCGATTGGCACCAAGGGCCCCCGGGTGACGACCAACATTTCGTTGGCCGGGCGTTATCTGGTGCTGATGCCCTACACCGAACAATTCGGCATTTCGCGCAAGATTGAGGATCCGGCGGAGCGCCAGCGCCTGCGCAAAATCGTGCAGAAGCTCTCGGTGCCGGAGGGCATGGGCATCATCATGCGCACCGTGGCGCAGAGCACCCGTGCCCGCCACTTTGTGCGGGACCTCGCCATGCTCCTGGAACAGTGGGACCAAATCGAGGAATGCCGCGTCAACTCGCCGACGCCGGCCTGCATTTTCCAGGAACCCGATTTGATCGAACGCACGGCGCGCGATTTTCTAACGGATGAGATCGACCAGGTGATGTGCGATGATGCCGCCACCACCGAGATCATCCGCGAGATTGCCGGCAAGATTTCGCGTCGCGCCAAGCGCCGCGTCCACTATCTGCCATCGGCCACCCAGCCGATTTTCGAGCGGGTCAACATTCAGAAACAAATCGACGAGGCGTTTTCGCGCCAGGTCTGGTTGCCCTGCGGCGGCTACATCGTGATTGATGAGACCGAGGCGCTCATTGCCATCGACGTCAACACCGGGCGCAACCGCGGCTCCAAGGATGTGGACCGGATGATTTTGGAAACCAATGCGGAGGCGGCGCAGGAAGTCGCCCGCCAACTCCGGCTGCGCAACATTGGCGGCCTGGTGGTGGTGGACTTCATCGACATGCGCCATCGCAAGGACCAACAGACGGTGTACAAGGCGATGCGCGACCGGCTCAAGAAGGACAAGGCCAAGACCCAGGCGCTGCAGATCTCGCCGATCGGGCTGATGGAAATGACGCGCCAGCGGCTCAACGAATCGCTGCGCGACTCGATGTATGAACCCTGCCCGTATTGCCAGGGTCGCGCGCGGGTCAAGACCCCGATGACCATGTCGGTGGAGATTCAGCGCCGGCTCAACACGGTCATTCAAAAGCACCGCGACTCGCTCGGTGACATCATCATCATCGTCAACAGCGATGTGCTCAACCGCTTCAAGAGCGAGGATGCCAAACTTCTCGTCGAGTTGGAGCGCTCGCATTCCGGGCGGCTCATCTTCCGATCCGATCCCACCCTCAACCGCGAACGCTTCGCCATCATCGACGCCAAAACCGAGAAAACCATCGACCAGGGCTGAGCCGCACCGCGCGGGATGTTAGGGGCCGCCAGCGGCCCCCGGCAAGCCCGGCGCGCGGCAAATACCGGAAAAAAAGCGCGGATTTTTATTAACCTTTCCTAAAAACATCGCCGGAATCCGTTGTGGTACAGGGGAATCCGGGTTGTTAGGTTGGCGGCATATTTTCCTTGCACGTGGCGGTGGGGGCCGGTATCCAAGGCCGCCCGCAAGGGCCACCTCAACGATGAACCTGACCCGGAACCTAAAATCCGTGGCCCTGGCAATCGCCGGCGTCATTCTTTTTCCCAGTTGCGCTGCTACCAGCAGCGCCACCGCGAAAGCCAACATCAAGTTTCCCGAGTTTTGGCCGGTCAAGTCGGTGCAGAATGGGAAAGCGTCATGGTATTCGATCAAGACGAACTTCGGCACCCGCACCGCGAGCGGCCAGCGGCTCAGCAACAAGGCCGCCACAGCCGCGCACAAGACGCTGCCCCTGGGCAGCACCGTGCGGGTGACCAACGTGGCCAATGGCAAGGCGGAGGTGGTGACCATCACCGACCGCGGTCCCTACATTCGTGGTCGCATCATTGATGTGACCGTGGGGGTGGCGGAACGGCTCGGCTTCGCTTCGCGCGGCGTGGTGCCGGTGAAGGTGGAAGTGCTCGCCACACCTGCCTCATAGTGTGGCGGGAGGGCGGCACTGCGCATCAAGCGCCGCTCGATATCGCTGAGCACGGCGTTGGAGCTGAGCATCAACGGGTGCAGGATCACTGGAAACTCGAGATTTTCGGCGCGCTGCCAGATGGAACTGGTGGGCGGGCGGATCACCAGATCCATCGGCGTGCGGTAGGAGATGACCGGCATTGAGCCGAGGCGGTATTCGGACTTGTCCAAGTCTGCTAGAAACGCGCTGCCGGGGCGCATTTGCGCAGCCCCGAGCGTCGGGTACAGCCAGGCGGTGCGCGTGCCGTGATGGGGCGAGGCAATGGTGATGAACGTATCGCAGCGCTTGGCGCCGTGCAGGTTCTGCAAATAATAGCGGGCCACGATGCCGCCCATGCTGAAGGAAATGACCGCCAGCGGCGCGTCCAGCCCGAATTTCTTGTCGATATCCTGCTTGAGCCGCTCGGCGATGGGTGCCAGGCCGCCGCGTCCGTCGCTCGGCTTGAGGCGGGCGACGTAGCACTCGATGCCGAGCTTTTCGAGGCGCATTTTCATCATGTCGAAGGACGAGCCGGTTTCGGCAAAGCCATGCACCAACACCGCCTGCCTAACCCGCGGGGTGCCGGCGATGTGCGGCGCGGCGCAGGCAGCGAGCCATCCGGTGGCGAGGCAGGCGAACAGGCGGGTCATGAGGAGCGGGCGGGTTCTAACAAAGCCAAAGGCTTGCGGCAAGCGGAGGTGCCAGCTACCCGGGCGGCCAGAGCAATTGGCGTCCGGCGAGGAGATGGACGTGCAGATGGGGCACGGCTTCGCCGCCGTGAGGGCCGTTGTTGATCACGACGCGGAAGCCGGACTCGGCCACCCCCTCACTGCGGGCGAGTTGGCTGGCGGTGAGCAACAAGTGGCCGAGCAGGGCGGCGTCGTGGGTGGTGGCCAGGGCCAGCCGCGGGATGGGCAGGCGCGGCACAATGAGGATATGCACCGGGGCCTGGGGTGAGATGTCACGAAACGCCACGCAGCGGTCATCTTCGTAGACCACCGTCGCTGGAATCTCCTTGTCACAGATTTTTTCGAACAATGTCTTGTCGGCCATGCCAAGGCACGCTGCCACAGGCGGCGGCTCACCGCAAGTGTGGTGTTTGCGGAGGGGGCGTGACCAATCATAAGCCAAACCCGCCCCGGGTTTGTTAGAAACGCGCGTGCGGGCACCCGCGGGGCGTGGCGGAATCAATCCGGGCGGGTCAGTTCGACGAAGACATCTTCGAGGGTGGCCTCGTGACGGAACAACGACCGCAGTGGCCAGCCGTATTGGGCTGCCAATTGGGCGATGGGTTCGCGGGCATCCATCCCGGAATCCACCCACACGATGTAGCGCGTCCACTCGTCGTCCATGGCCTCGGGCGTGACTTTTTTCACGCCATCGAGACGGTTGATGGCGGCGGCGACCGTCTCGGTGGCGGCTTGGATTTCCACTTGCAAGCGGCCGGCGGCGCGCATTTGGGCAATCAACTTGGCCGGGGTGTCGGCGGCGCGGATTTTCCCGTTGTCGATGATGATGACGCGGTTGCAGGTCATTTCCACTTCGGTCAGGATGTGGGTGGAAATCAACAACGTGTGGGATTGGCCGAGTTGGCGGATGAGTTCGCGGATCTGGCGGATTTGGTTGGGATCCAGCCCGTTGGTTGGCTCATCGAGAATGAGCAACTCC
The DNA here is from genome assembly GCA_903934285.1 of Akkermansiaceae bacterium. Classification (GTDB taxonomy): domain Bacteria; phylum Verrucomicrobiota; class Verrucomicrobiia; order Verrucomicrobiales; family Akkermansiaceae; genus Luteolibacter. The sequence continues at coordinate 23,998 of CAIZNN010000230.1, forward strand.
GGATCATGCACCAAGGCATCCGCCAGACCGACCCGTTGGCGGTAGCCTTTTGACAGGGTCTTGATCATCTTGCGGCGCACCCCGTCGAGGCCGCAGGTGTCGATGACCTCGCCCACCCGGCGGCGGCTGTCATGCTTGCCCAGGCCCTTGAGTTGGGCGCGGAATTTCAGGTACTCCCGCACCCGCATGTCCTCATAGAGCGGGACGTTCTCCGGCATGTAGCCGATGCGGCGGCGGGCTTGCAGCGATTGGCGGAAAATGTCAAAGCCGGCCACCCGGGCGCTGCCGGAGGTGGGGGGCAGGTAGCCGGTGAGCATCCGCAAGGTGGTGGTTTTGCCGGCGCCATTGGGCCCGAGAAACCCGACCACCTCGCCGCGGGCCACGCTGAAGGAAATGTCCCGCACCGCCTCATGGCGGGCGAATTGTTTGGTGAGGTGGCTGGCTTCAATCATGGGGGCGCGGTGGGCTGGGCCTGGCTCACTCCCGCATCTCCGATTGACGCGGCGAGTTCCGCCCCCTATGTATGTGGTTTGAGCGGCGGGCCAAGCGTGAAATTCGCGGGCTGCCGGCAAGTCTCCCCAGCATCGCCCATGAACGCCTCGGTTCCGACCCGCGCCAACGCGGATTTGATAGAAGAAAATTACGCCCGCTGGCGTGCGGACGCGCGCGCGGTGGAACCGACCTGGGCGGCGTTTTTTGAAGGCTTCGAGCTGGGGGCCGCCCAGCCCCGGCCAGTGGCGGCGGCCGGCGAGGCCGGGGGGGATTCCGGGTTGGGGGCGAAAGTGGTGACCCTGCTCTACAATTATCGCAGCCTCGGCCACACCCAGGCGCGGGTCAACCCGCTCGAGGACCACCCGCCCCGCAACCCCAGCCTCGCCATGGGCACCTTGGGCTTCAGCGCGGCGGAGTTGGAGCGCGAGGTCTCCAGTCCGTGTTTCCGCCACGCGGCGCCCATGAAATTGCGCGATATGATCGCGGCGCTGGAGGCCACCTATGCCGGCGCCATCGGTTTCGAGTTCATGCATATCCATGACTCCGCGGTCCGCCATTGGCTGCGCGAGCGCATCGAGGCCCGCACCCTGGAACCACCCGCCCCGCCCGCGCGCCAGACCGACGCCCTGCGTTGGTTGTTAGAGGCGGAGGCCTTCGAGCAATTTCTGGGACGGAAGTTTCTGGGCGAGAAGCGGTTTTCGTTAGAAGGGGGGGAAGGCGCGATGATCGCGCTCAACGCGCTGCTTGAGAAGTGCCCGGCTGCGGGCGTGCTGGAGATCGAGATGGGCATGACCCACCGCGGCCGCCTCAATGTGTTGGCGAATTTTCTGCGCAAAACCCTCACCACCATTCTCCACGAATTCACCCCCGACTATGTGCCCGCGGCGGTGGCCGGCGATGGCGATGTGAAATACCACCTCGGCTACGAAAACACCCGCGAGTTGGCCGAGGGCAAAATCCGCGTCAACCTCGCCGCCAACCCGAGCCACCTCGAAGCGGTCAATGCCATCGTCGAGGGCAAGGCGCGTGCCCGCCAGCGCATCCTTGGCGACGATGGCAGCGGCACCGACCGCAAGCGGGTGCTGCCGCTGCTGCTCCACGGCGATGCGGCGTTCGCCGGCCAGGGGTCGGTGGCCGAGGTCCTCAATCTATCACAATTGCCCGGCTATCGCACTGGCGGCACCATCCACCTCATCATCAACAACCAGATCGGGTTCACCACCGCGCCGGCCGACGCCCGCTCGTCAGTCTATGCCACCGACGTCGCCAAAATGATCGAGGCCCCGATATTGCATGTCAATGGCGAGGACCCGATGGCACTCCACTGGGCGTCGCGCCTCGCCCTGGAGTTCCGCCAGCAATTCGGCCGCGACATCGTCATCGACATGCTTTGTTACCGCCGCCAGGGCCACAATGAGGCGGACCAGGCGGCCTTCACCCAACCGCTGCTTGCCAGGAAAATTGCCGCCCGCGAGACTTTTGGCCAGATATACAAACAACAACTCGTCGAGCGGGACGTCCTCAACCAGGACGAGGCCGACGCGATTGAGCAAACGATTTGGGACAAGCTCGAAGCGGGCTACAACAAGATGATGGAACTGAGTGCCGGCGCCGAGCGCACGGCTTTCAGTGGTTCGACGGCCATCATCCAGTCCGGGTATTCCCACGCCCCGGTGGCCACTGGCATCAGCCGCGAGCGGTTGCATCATCTCGGCACGGTCCTCACCACGCTTCCCGCCGGCTTCCAGCTCAACCACACCTTGGCCAAGCGCTTTATGCCGCGCCGCGTTCATGCCTTGCAGCATGGCGGCCCCTTCGATTGGGCGTTTGCCGAGGCGCTGGCGTTCGGCTCGTTGCTCATGGAGCAAACGCCGGTGCGATTGTCCGGGCAGGACAGCCGCCGCGGCACCTTTTCGCAGCGCCATGCGGTGTTTTACGATTCCGAAACCCGCGCGCGCCACATCCCCTTGGAGCACCTCGGCCCCGGGCAGGCCAGGTTTTGTGTCTATAACTCGATGCTGTCCGAGTTCGCCGTGTTAGGATTCGATTATGGCTATTCCCTCGGCTACCCGGCGATGCTCACGCTGTGGGAGGCCCAGTTCGGCGACTTCTCCAACGGCGCGCAAGTCATCATCGACCAATTCATCGCCAGTGCCGAATCCAAATGGCAAATCCCAAGTGACCTTGTCCTGTTGTTGCCCCACGGCTATGACGGGATGGGGCCCGAGCACTCCAGTGCCCGCCTCGAACGCTTCCTGCAACTCTGCGCCGCCGATAACCTGGTGGTCGGCAACTTCACCACCCCCGCCCAATATTTTCATGCCCTGCGCCGCCAAAAACATCAGGGCTGCCGCAAGCCACTCGTGGTGATGACACCCAAAAGCCTGCTGGCGCGCCAGGAAGCGGTCTCCCAAGAGGCGGATTTCCTCGAGGGCAGCTGCTTTCAGGAAATCCTGCCCGACATCAAAACCTTCGCCGATCCGGCGACGGTGGAGCGCGTCATTTTCTGCAGCGGCAAGGTCTTCTACGATCTGTGCGGCCACCGCAAGGCGGCCGCCATCGAAGGGGCCGCCATCCTCCGCCTCGAACAACTCTATCCATTCCATCGCCGCCGCCTCGCCGCGCTCTGCAGCCAGTTTCCCAACGCCCGCCACTTCGTCTGGTGCCAGGAGGAACCCGCCAACATGGGCGCCTGGACGTATATCGCGCCCTTGCTCGATGCCGTGGTCGGAACCAAAGTTGGCTACGCCGGCCGCCTCGCCGCTGCCAGTCCCGCCTCCGGTGCCAAGGCCATCCACTCCCGCGAGCAACACGCGCTGCTTGCCCGGGCTTTCTCGATCTAACACCCAACCCGGCCCCAGTCATGCATTTCGACGTCATTGTTCCCGCTGTCGGCGAATCCATCAGTTCCGCCAACGTCGCCCGTTGGCACAAGCAATCCGGCGCTGCGGTCCGCAAGGGTGAAGTGCTCGTCACCGTGGAAACCGACAAGGTGTCCCATGAGTTAGAGGCGGCGGCCGCCGGGCGGCTCGAAATCCTCGCCGCCGAGGGCCAGGAAGTCCCCATCGGCAGCGTGATTGCCCGCCTGGTCACCAGTCCGACCAGTCCGACCAGTCCGACAGATCGCGCCGCGCCAGCACCGCCCGCCACCGAGCCCGCCACCGAGCCCGCCACCGAGCCCGCCACCGAGTCCGCCACCGAGTCCGCCACCGAGTCCGCCACCGAGTCCGCCACCGAGTCCGCCACCGAGTCCGCCACCGAGTCCGCCGCTTCAGCCAGTCGCTGCACGCGCCGCAAGATGTCGCTGTTGCGCCGCAAGATCGCCACCCAGCTTGTCACCGCCCAGCAAACGGCGGCCATTCTGACCACCTTCAACGAAGTGGACATGAGTGCGCTCATCGAACTCCGCCAGCAAGCCCAGCAGGACTTCATGAGCAAGCACGGGGTCAAACTCGGGTTCATGGCATTTTTCGTGAAAGCCGTCGTGCTTGCCCTCAAGCAGGTGCCGGCCCTCAATGCCCGCATTGATGGCAGCGATATCGTGGAGCACCATTATTACGACATCGGTGTGGCCATCAGCACCGACAAGGGGTTGTTTGTGCCGGTGTTGCGCGATTGCGACCAGCACTCGCTGGCCCGCATCGAGCAAGACATCGCCGGCTATGCCGAAAAATCCCGCGCCGACAAAATCACTCTCGAAGAGTTGCAGGGCGGCGTGTTCACCATTTCCAATGGCGGGGTCTATGGCTCGTTGCTCAGCACCCCCATCCTCAATCCCCCGCAAAGCGGCATCCTCGGCATGCACACCATCCAGCCGCGCCCGGTCGCCCGCGCCGGCCAGGTCGTCATCCGCCCGATGATGTACCTGGCTCTCAGCTATGACCACCGCCTCGTCGATGGCCGTGAGGCGGTCACTTTCCTCAACCACGTCAAAGCCAGCCTCGAAGCGCCGCTTTGCCTGCTGCTCGATGGGGACGGAGCGCCGGCTTCAGCCGGCCTGTGACCACCGCGGATTTCAGGAACTGTGAGGAGGCTCCGGCGCATCGTGGCCCGCCACCGCTGTCTGAATTGCCATAACAAGGGAATTTTAAAAAACATTGGGGTTCCTTCTTGACAAGTTGCGGGGATTCCGGCATATCCCGCGCCCCGAGAATCTGCGGACCCAACCAACCAAAACAACGAATCGCATGCGTGGAGTGATCATGAAGAAAGGCGAGCCTGTCGATCGGGCTCTGAAACGCCTCAAGACCAAACTCGATACCGAAGGAGTGCTTGAAGAGATTCGCCGCCGGCGGTCCTTTGAGACCCCCACCGAGCGCAAGCAGCGCAAACTCCGGTCCGCCTCCAAACGCAACAAGATCCGCTGGCGCTACACCTCCGGCACCTCCGGCACCGCCAACACCGGCGAAAAAATCGAGACGGCCGATTGATTTTCCCTGGTTCCGCAGATCAGGAAACAAACGGGTGCCACACACGGCACCCGTTTTTTTGTGGCGCGCGCAAGGGGCTCCGGGGCTACGCCAGCGCATCGGCTAACAACGGTCAGCGGCCGCTGCTTGCCGCAATGCCCGCCTCACACCCCGTCCTTGCCCTTGTTCTTGCCGCTGTCCACCGCGGCCGGCACGACGGGAAAATCATCCATCAGCAAGGCGACCAATCGCCGCCCGGCCTGGGTGAGTGAGGCCTTGTCGCCATCGCCCATCACCAGGCCCCGGGTGAGATAGCGCTGCGGCACCTCCGCCGGCCGGATCTGGCTGATGAGTGGCGCCGCGACCTGCCGCTGGCTGGCTGCGATGGCAAGCGGCAATCCGGTGGCACTGAAGCTCAGCTCCCATGACACCGCACCCTCGGCGGTGCCATGCAACAACCACGGGTATCGGGCAGCCAACCCCGGTTTGCCTGGTTGCGCGGGTACCAGCACCTTGAAATGCACCGGCGTGGCCGCCATAAACTGGCTGAACTGCAACTGCGGGTTGGCCTGGTGCTCGACGAACAAGCGCGACACATCGGTCCCCGCCAAATTCATGCCGTTGAAATTCCCGTGGCAATTGGTCCCGTTGCCATTGAGCTTGTGCCAATCCTCATAGCGCGTGCTCATCAACAGCGCGAGTTCCAGATGCAGGTGCGCCCGCGTGCGATTGATCCCCGCCCCGGTGAACCCGAGACGGCCCAGCGCCCCGCCCGCCACCACCACCTCGCCAGGCTTGCAGCTGACCTCCGCCAGATGGGCGTAAAGCGAATACACCGAGGAGTCCTCCCAGCGATGCTCCACCACCACGTATTTCCCGTAGTTGCTGCGGCCGGCGAGCGGACTGATATGCACCACGGTGCCATCGGCGATGCTGCCGACCGTGTCGAGCGGGTTGCCGGCGCGGTCGCGCTCGAGTGGGGTGATGTCGATGCCTTCGTGAAAATGCGTGAACACCAATTGCCCGTTCACCCGGATGGGCGTCCGCACAAATCCAAATGTGCCGCCTTCCCAAGGCTTGCTCACCGCGCCCTCAAAGGTCCGGTCCACGTACATGAAAAACTGGTCCGGCGCCCCGGCTAACAGGTTGTGGTTGGCGGTCGGCAGGCACAAGGCCAGTGGCGCGGCAGCCGCGACAGTGGCTCCGAGCAGCAGGATGGCGGGCAGGCGGATCATGAATTCGGCGGCTTTATTTGGCTTTTTTCTTCTTCTTGCCTTTGCCGCTATCGCCGATGCGAGGCAACACCTTGTCGAAGAGTTTGACTTCATCGGTGGTGATGCCCTTCCAGACGACGATCAAGCCATCGTCCACCGGCTTGTCGATGATCACCCCGTCGACCACCCGGCCATTGACCTGAGCCAGCAAGTACTTCCCCTGCGCGGTGAGGCTCAGCACATTCAACCGCCGCTTGCCCGCGTCCTTGAGTTGGAACACCAGCCCATACTCGTCGCCGCTGCCCGAAGGAAACGGACTGAACGCCACGATGTCCCGCATGGTGATTTCCGGCATCCGCAGGAAAAACCGCTGCTGCCCCTCATCCATTTGCGGAAATACCATCTTTGGACTCGCCCCCTCACCCTCCGTTTCCAGATGAAACGTCACCATGCCCATTTCCCCCGCCTTGCCACCGGCTTGGCCAAGCGGCGCCATAACGAGGGTGACGAGCGCCGCCAGCGCTGCAATGCGTAGGTTCATGCGCGGATTCAAGCACATCGCGCCAACCCCGAAAGCAAAATCGCTGGCTTTTGCGCGTTGACCGCCACCCCGGTCTGGGGAATTCTGTGGCCGCATGTTCATCGACCACATTCGAATATCAGCTAAAGCCGGCGACGGCGGCGACGGCGTCGTCTCATGGCGGCGCGAAAAATTTGTGCCGCGCGGCGGTCCGGATGGTGGCGATGGCGGCGCGGGCGGCGATGTCATTCTCATTGTCGATCCGTCCACCGACAACCTCCGCGCCTACCACTACGACCCGAAATTGAAGGCCGAAGATGGCAAACCCGGCGGCGGCACCCGCAAAACCGGCCGGGCCGGCAAGAAAATCATCGGCAAAGTGCCGCCCGGCACCGTGGTTTATCGCAGCCGCGCCGCCACCTTGGCCGAGGCGGTGGATGCCGAGCGCAGCGATGAGGGGATCGATCTGGAACCCATCGCCGACCTCACCGAAAACGGCCAGCAATTCGTGCTGTGCCGCGGCGGTGAGCCAGGCTGCGGCAACTGGAACTACAAAACTCCGACCAATCGCGCGCCCACCGAGCACACCCTCGGCACGCCCGGCGACCAAGGCATCTTCTACCTCGAACTGCGGCGCATCGCCGATGTCGGCCTCGTCGGTTTCCCCAACGCCGGCAAATCCACCCTTCTCGGCAAACTCTCCGCCGCCAAGCCCAAGGTCGCCTCCTACCCGTTCACCACCTTGCAGCCCTCCGTCGGCGTCGTCGAGTTCCCAGGCTTCCGCCGCTGCACCGTCGCCGATATCCCGGGCCTCATCGAGGGTGCCCATGAAAACCGCGGCCTCGGCCACGAATTCCTCCGCCACATCACCCGCTGCAGCTTGCTGCTCTTCACCATCGACATGGCTGGCGTCGATGGCCGCGACCCGGTGTCCGACTTGGAAATCCTGCGCCGCGAAATCAAGGAATATGACGACGACCTCGCCCGCTTCCCGTGGAAAGTCGTCGCTAACAAAATGGACCTCGCCAGCGCCGCCGCCAATCTCGACGCCTTCCGCTTGCGCTTCCCCAAAGTCGATATCATCCCGATCTCCGCCGACCATGAAACCGGCCTCGACGAGCTCCGCCAAATCCTCGACAACGAAGTCGGCCACCGCCGCTAATGCCAGGCGGCGTGGCTGCGGCGTCCCGCCACAGGCCGTGAGTGCGGCCTCTGGCCGCAATCGCAAGGTTTCCGCGTCGCCATAGTTGCCGCTGCCAGCCACCATCCATCCCCCCCCGGTTTCTAACCAATCCCGCCGCCATGCATCACCGCGACACCACCAATCCCCCCGAGTGGGCCCGCCGCGTCAACCGCGGTTGGTTCGTCCACGGCGGACTGGACGTTACCGCCGATGCCTGGCTCACTCATCTCGAACAAACCGATCCCGCCCGGTTCCTGGCGTCCTGTGAGATCGCCCGCGCCCTGAGCCGCGGCCCCGACCACACCATCGATCCCAAGCCATGGTTTTACGCCGGCCTCTTCAGCCTGGCCACGCCCGAGGAAGCCCGCCACTACCTGGCCAACCACAGGTTCACTGCCGCCGCCATCCCCGCGCTGGCGCATGACGCAACCCTCGACCATTGGGTGAGCACGCTCGGCCCGGCGTCCCGCGAGGTGCTCGAGCGCCTCCGTGCAGCGGTGCGCGGCCTCGCCAGCCAATACGCCTGCAGCAAACCCCAGGGGCAGGGCTGATCCGGCGGCCCTTCCTGGTGCATCGTCTGGCGCCGCGCCGCTCCCGCTGCGTTCTGCGTCCTGCTCACGGGCGCCGGACAAAAATGTTAGGCGGCAGTCCGCGTGCCACGTGTATCCAATGGCGGCCTTCTCAAGGGTTGGCCTGAAGGGCCAGGAGATTTCAGCCCAGGGCTGAGCGCTAGCGATGCCCTGGGACTGGTAGGTTGGAACTAAGGTCTGATGGCCCGATGGGCCATGGCAACCCAGGACTGGGTACCTAGACACGCTCCAATGCCCCCTCTGCCAACTTCACGACAATGCTTCAACTTTTTTGTCCGACACCCCTGCTGCGCCGGCTCACGCGAAGTCAATTTTGGTATTTACGCAATCCATTTTTTCGGTAAGCTGGGCCGATTGCAGTTCTTCCAATGCCCTTCCTGCCATGCAACCCTCCCCTGACATCCGCACCGGGCTTAGCGCCGGGGAAATCAAACAAGCCTTCCTCGACAACCTGCACTGCGGCTTGGGCCGTGGCGCTGCCATCGCCACAAAGCATGACCTTTATTTCGCGCTGGCGCTGACGGTTCGCGACCGGCTGTTGGAACGCTCGGCGGCGAGTCTGCAACTCTACGGCGGCTCCAACGCCCGGCGCGTCGCCTATTTGTCGGCCGAGTTCCTGCCCGGCCCCCATCTGGCCAACAATCTCCTCAACCTCGGCATCACCGCAAGCGTGCGCGAGGCGCTCGGCACACTCGGCTACGACCTCGATGCACTCCTCGATCAGGAAGAGGAACCCGGCCTGGGCAATGGCGGCTTGGGCCGGCTGGCATCGTGCTACATGGACTCGCTCGCCTCGCTCGAGGTGCCCGCCGTCGGCTACGGTATCCGTTATGAGTTTGGTATCTTCGATCAAACCCTCCGCGATGGCTGGCAGTGCGAGGTCACCGACAAGTGGCTGCGCTTCGGCAACGCCTGGGAAATCGCCCGCCCGGAGATCACCTATGCCGTTGGGTTTGGCGGCCACACCGAAGCCTGGACCGACCCCCAGGGGCGCTATCGCGTGCGCTGGGTGCCCGCCGACCAAGTCATGGGCGTGGCCTACGATACCCCGATCCTCGGCTATGCCGTCGCCACCTGCAACACGCTGCGACTGTGGAAGGCCGAGGCGGTCGAGTCGTTCGACTTTGCCGCCTTCAACCACGGCGACTACGATCGGGCGGTCGAGGACAAGGTCGCTTCGGAGACCATCACCAAAGTGCTCTATCCGAACGATGAGGCCCACCGCGGCAAGGAGCTGCGGCTCAAGCAACAAATCTTTTTCGCCAGTTGCGCGTTGCAGGACATGTTGCGCATCCATGCGCTGCAGGGTTGCACGCCGCAAACGTTCCATGAATGTTGGGCGGTGCAGCTCAATGACACCCATCCGGCGGTGGCGGTGGCGGAACTCATGCGGCTGCTCCTCGACGTGCATGATCTCGCCTGGGACGAGGCATGGGCGGTCACCCGCGCCACCTTCGCCTACACCAATCACACCCTGCTGCCCGAGGCGTTGGAGAAATGGACCGTCCAACTCTTCGGCGCGCTGCTGCCCCGGCATCTCGAGATCGTTTATGCAATCAACCACCGCTTCCTCGCCGAAGTGCGGGCCGCCTTCCCAGGTGACGAGGCGCGCCTGGCGCGCCTCTCGATCATCGATGAATGCGCGCCGCGCTCGGTGCGCATGGCCCACCTCGCCAGCGTCGGGTGCCACAAAATCAACGGCGTCGCGCAGCTCCACACCGAGTTGCTCAAGCAGACGGTGTTGTTGGATTTCGCCGCGCTGTGGCCCGCCAAATTCTGCAACGTCACCAACGGCGTCACCCCGCGCCGCTTTGTGGCGGTGAGTAACCCAGGCCTCACGCAACTCATCACCGGCCGCCTCGGCGATGGCTGGCTGCGCGACCTCAGCCAACTCCGCCAGCTCGAAGCGCTGGCCGACCACGCCGGATTCCAGCAGCAGTGGCGCGAGGTGAAGCTGGCTAACAAACGTCGTCTCGCCGCGCTCATCGCCGCGCGCACCGGCATCAGCGTCGATCCGGGCTCGCTCTTCGACGTGTTGGTCAAACGCATCCACGAATACAAACGGCAGCATCTCGACGTGCTGCACATTCTCACGCTGTACTTGCGCCTCATCAAAAACCCGCAAGCCGCCGTGCCCGCGCGCACCTTCCTCTTCGCCGGCAAGGCCGCCCCCGGGTATTTCTTGGCCAAGCTCATCATCAAACTCATCACCGCCACCGGCGAGCGGGTCAATCACGACCCGCTGGTGGCCGACCGCTTGAAGGTCGTCTTCTTTCCCGACTACAACGTCAAGAACGCCCAGTTCATCTATCCCGCCGCCGACTTGTCCGAGCAAATCTCCGTCGCCGGCAAGGAAGCCAGCGGCACCGGCAACATGAAATTCGCCCTCAACGGCGCGCTGACCATCGGCACGCTCGATGGCGCCAATGTCGAAATCCGCGAGGAAGTCGGCGCGGAGAATTTCTTCCGGTTCGGCCTAACCGCGCCCGAAGTGGCCGCGCTGCTGGCCCGCGGCTACCGCCCGCGCGAGCATTACGAGCAACACCCCGAACTGCGCGAAGTCATCGACTTCATCGCCAGCGGTGCCCTTGCCGGCGGCGATCGCGAATTGTTCCGGCCCCTTGTCGATAATCTGCTCGAGCACGATCCGTTCCTCGTGCTCGCCGATTTTGCGGCCTACCTCGAAGCCCAGTCCCGCGTCAGCGCCTCCTGGCAAATGCCACAGGCCTGGACACGCCAGTCGATCCTCAACACCGCCCGCGTCGGCAAATTCTCCTCCGACCGCGCCATCCGCGAGTACTGTGCGCAGATTTGGCATATCCAGCCCGCCACGTCATAACCCTCGCACCCGCGCAGCCCAGACATACGCCATCCCCCCAATGAACCCCCCTCCTAACAAAACAAAGATCGTTGCCACCATCGGCCCCACCTCCGACTCGCCGGAGATGCTCGAACGCTTGATGCGCGCGGGCATGAACGTGGCGCGGCTCAATTTTTCCCACGGCGGGTTCACCGGCCACGGCGAGCGCATCGCGCGCATTCGCGCGGCGGAAAAGGCCACCGGTTGCCGCGTGGCGATCATGGCCGATCTGCCCGGACCGAAGATGCGGTTGGGCAATATCGTGCCGGAAGCCATCCAGCTCGCACCCGGCGATGCGTTCACCCTGACCAGCGACGACATCGTCGGCGACCCACACCGCGTCGCGATGAGTTTCGAACCGTTGCCGCGAGTGGTCAAGCCGGGCGACCGCCTCTTCCTCAACGACGGCATGGTGCAACTCATCGTCGAACGCGCCGCCGGCAACGAGGTCCACTGCATCACTGCCGTCGGTGGCGAGTTGTGCTCGAAAAAAGGCCTCAACCTTCCCGGCATCAACCTCGGCATCAGTGCCTTCACCACCCACGACCGCGCCTGCCTCGAGTTTGCCCTGGCCCACGGCGTGGATGCCATCAGCCAGTCGTTCGTCGAACGCGCCGCCGATATCACAGCGGTGCGCGCCGCCGCCTTGGCGCTGGGCAAGCGCCCCTTCATCATTGCCAAGATCGAACGCGCCGATGCCTTGGTCCACCTCGATGAAATCCTGCAGGCCGCCGATGGCATCATGGTGGCGCGCGGCGATCTGGGTGTGGAGGTGCCGATCGAACACATCGCCGTGATCCAAAAACAGATCATCGCCAAGGCCACCGCTGCGGGCAAGCCGGTCATCACCGCCACCCAGATGCTCGAATCCATGACTCACAACCGCATGCCGACCCGCGCCGAGGCCACCGACGTGGCCAACGCCATCCTCGACGGCACCGATTGCATCATGCTCTCCGGCGAATCCGCCATGGGCAGCTTCCCCGAGGAATCCGTGGCCATGTTGGCGAAGATTGCGGCCAGCACCGAGGCCCATCGCGAGGCGAACTGGCAGATCTCGGAAACCCTGTTGCGCTGCGCGGGCTCGGCCACCGCCGACGGGGTGCTCGCCGATGTGGTCCAGTATTCAATCGGCATTTCCCCTGCCGCGGCGGTCTTCGTCCCCACCCAAACCGGCTCCACTGCACGCATGATCTCGCGCTTCAAACCCCGCGTCTGGATCGTCGCCGTTAGCCGCGAGGTCGCTGTCTGCCAAAATCTCGCCTTCTCCTATGGCGTGTGTGCCATCCACGCCGCGAGCGAACCCGCCGATTGGCGCGACTTTACCCTGTCCTGGCTGCGCAATGCCGGCTTGCCCACCCGCCTCGCCATCTTGGTCGCCGGCCCTTCCCCGCGCCACCCGCAGGCGAATTACCGCGTCGAATTCCTCGTGGGGTCGGCCCCGTGTTTCGAGCAGTCCAGCCGGACTGCGGCCCCGCCGGAACCACCCGCGAAAATCGCCACCCCATAGGCGCGCACTAAACTAAAATGCAGTGGACACCGCGACCATTTCGGTGTAGCTTCATCACGTTGCGGATTCAAGCGCGACGAAAATGAACATCCCGCAGATCCGCATCGGCGATGCGCTTGGGATCACCCTAACCGGGCGGCCTGCCAGCCTGATTGAAAACCCGTGAGCGGAGGCCGGCGGGGGCAACCCTACAACCTGGGCAGTCAATAACAACCATTTCCTAGCAGTATTCAGAAACCCCAACTTCCTAACAGTCATGAAGTCACGAGGCCCCCAATCCAAATTCACCAGTCAACCCTTGCGCAGCGCCATCGCCATCTTATGGGTGGCTTCACTCGCCGCAGGCTCGTCCGTGGCACCCGGACAGGGCGCCGAGGCGCCGGCAACGACTACCACCACCACGCCCACGGAGACGGCGTGGAAACTTCCCAACGAGCAACTGGATTCCCTGGTCGCGCCGATCGCGCTGTATCCCGACCCGCTGTTGAGCCAGACGCTGGTGGCTGCGAGCTACCCGTTGGAGCTGATTCAGCTGCAACAGTGGATGGAGAGGAACAAGTCGCTGAAGGGCAAAGCGCTGGCCGATGCCGTGCAAAAACAGAACTGGGATCCAAGCATCCAAGCCATGGTCGCGGTTCCGGACGTGGTGCAGCGCCTGGCCGGCAACATCCAATGGACCACGGACCTGGGCAACGCATTCCTGGCGCAACCCGCCGACGTGATGAGCGCAGTCCAGCGCATGCGAGCCAAGGCGCAGGGGACGGGAGCTTTGGTGACCAACACCCAACAAAAAGTCGAAACCCAAGTCATCGAAGGCGGCACGCAGGTCATCGTGATTGAGCAAGCCAGCCCGGAGGTGGTTTACGTCCCCTCGTACGATCCGGTGGTGGTTTATGGCGCGCCCGCTTATCCTTATCCATCCTATATCTATCCGGGATACGTGCCGGGAATGGGCTTGGCGTTTGGGGCCGGATTCGTCTTGGGCGCCGCTTGGGGCGGCGGCTGGGGTTACCACTGCGGCTGGGGCGGCGGCGACGTCAATGTCAATATCAACAACAACTATATTCGCCATTATAACAACATCAACAACCTCGACCGGGGCCTGCAGGGAGGCAAGTGGCAGCACCAGCCGGCACATCGCGGTGGCGCGCCGTACGGACCCGGCGGAATCGGCGGCGTCGGCGGTGCCACCCGGCCCGGTGGCGTCGGTCGCCCCGGCGGAGTCGGCGGCGTCGGCAAGCCCGGCGGAGTCGGCGGCGTCGGTGGCGTCGGTGGCGTCGGTGGCGTGGGCGGTGTCGGCAAGCCCGGCGGTGTCGGCGGTGTCGGCGGTGTCGGCGGTGTCGGTGGCGTCGGTGGCGTGGGCGGTGTCGGCAAGCCCGGCGGGGTTGGTAAGCCCGGCGGCGTTGGCGGCGTGGGCAAGCCCGGCGGCGTAGGCGGCGTGGGCAAGCCCGGCGGCGTGGGCGGCGCAGGCAAGCCCGGAGGCATCGGCGGCGCGGCCACCAAGCCTGGTGGCGGCGCGGCCAGCCGGCCCAGCACGCTGCCAGCGAGTCGTCCCAGTGGCAGCAACAATATCGGCAGCCGCAACACATCGCCCGGCCCGGGTTATGGATCTAGCAAAAGTGCCTTCGGCGGCAGCGGCGCCAGCGGGGGTGCCGCCCGGGCCAGCAGCTTCAGAGGCGCCAGCAGCATGGGCAGCCGTGGCGGCGCCAGCCGTGGCGGTGGCGGCCGTGGCGGTGGCGGTGGCGGTGGCGGCCGCGGTGGCCGCCGCTAATGACAGGCATCCGGGCGATTAGGGACAACCCAATTAGAACAGGATCTAACATCATGAAAGCGTCGAAATATCTGATTCCAGCGATTTTGGTTTCCGGCTGCCTTTGCCTCGGCTTGCAGGCGGCGGATCCGGGCAACAATGAGGCGGCGGCGAAAGGCGGAAAAGTTGCCGCGGCGGCGGTGCCGGCAAAGCTAAAACAATTTGATACCCCGGAGCAGGCAGCCGCCAGCTTGATTGAGGCGGCGACAGCCTTCGAGCTGCCAGCCCTGAAGGAAATCCTGGGTCCGGATAGTGCCGACATCCTGACCACGGAAGATCCCGTGATGGACAAGGCACGGGCGCTTGCGTTTGCCGCCAAGGCCAAGGAAAAACTGGCGATTGAGGTCGATCCGAACCATCCGGATCAAGCCATCCTCGCGGTTGGTGAGGATGCCTATCCGCTGCCGATTCCGCTCGTCAAGAACAAGGACAAATGGTCCTTCGACACCAAGGCGGGCGCCCAGGAGATTCTGCTGCGGCGCATCGGCGCCAACGAGTTGGACGCCATCGCCATCTGTCGCGGGTTCTGCGAAGCACAGCATCAATACGCCCAGGCCAAGCATGATGGCGCATTGGTCAACCAGTATGCGCAGCGCATCATCAGCACGCCGGGAAAACAGGACGGCCTGGCCTGGCAGAACGCGCAAGGCGCTTGGGAAGGCCCGGTCGGAGAGGGCATTGCCAAGGCGCTGCAGCAAGGTTATACCAAAAAAGACAAGCCTCAACCGTATCACGGCTACTACTTCAAGGTGCTCAAGGGACAAGGCCCTGCGGCACCGCTGGGACAGATGGACTTTGTGGTCGGGGGCGCCATGATTGGCGGGTTCGCACTGGCGGCGGCGCCCGCCCAGTATCAAGTCACCGGGGTCAAAACCTTCATCGTCAGCCACACCGGCATCGTTTACGAAAAGGATCTGGGGGCCAAAACCCTCGAGCTGTTCCAAAACCTGGAGCGCTTCAACCCCGACAAGACCTGGCAGCCCACCGACGATCAGTGGTAAGGAGGCCGGAGCTTGCAGGTTCTTCGTGGGCGCGGAGAGCGGGGTGAGAAGAAAAGCTGAAAGCTGAAATTCAGAAAGTTGAAAGGAAGAGGGAGGGTAAAGAAAAGCAGAAAGCGGGAAGCAGAATGCGGAAATGAAGAGGGCGTTGGGCGCTGGCTTTGGCAGTCTATGGCCGGGTCATGGGCTGGTGGGCGGGACGCCCACGCTCCTTGAGGCGGCGGGCCGTGGCGGGTGCTATTTTTGATAGAACAGGCTCACCGCCTTGATCCATTCGTCGGCCATGAGTTGGTGGCCGGAATACGTCGGATGCACCGCATCCCAGATCCAGTAGGCGGCGGGCGCGCGCTTGCAGGCGTCATCGAACACGTGCTGGAACTTCACCAGCGCCGCGTGATGCTTGGCGGCCAGCTTGGCCACAATCGCCTGCCGCAGTTTGACGTCCTGACCGCGCGCGTCGCTTTCCTGGCGGCCGTCCTTGGGCAGATAGAACGGTTCGCACAGCACCACGCGCAGGTTCGGATTGGCCGCCTTGGCATCGGCCAGCAGCTTGTCATAGACCTGCTCATACTGGTCGAGCGGGATGGCGCCGCTGTCGTTGATGCCGATCAGGATGCTGAGCAGGTCGGGCTTGAGGTCGAGGGTGTCTTTCTGCCAGCGGGCCGCCAGTTCGGTGACCTTGTTGCCGCTGATGCCGCGGTTGAGGAAGGTGAGCTTGCGCGCCGGATACTGCGCGCCGAATTTGGCCGCGATGATGAAACAATAGCCATGCCCGAGAATGTGGTTGGGGTCCTCGCTGCGTCCGCGGTTGCCGTCGGTGATCGAGTCGCCTTGGAACAAGATCCGCGCATTCTCGCCGAACATCGGGTCCGTCGCGTCTTGCGCCGCAACCGCGCCCCGGCAAGCCAGGGCCGCCACGACCGCCAAGGTGAGAACGGAACGGCGGGGAAAACGGCGGGGTGTGTTAGATAATGGCGGCGGGTTCATGGTTGGAATCGGCGCGGAGGCTGGCGATGAGTTTGCTGGGCTGGACGGCGGTGTCAAGCGCCAGCTCAATCACCGGCGGATGGCTTGCTTTTGTGCTGCTCGGACACACGGCGCTGCGGAGACCGCCGCTCCTTGGGCGCCTACGGATCCAACAACGAGCGCACGGTGGCCGGATCGAGGGTGGCGGCGAGGTCGGCACCGGCGAGGATGCCGGCGGCGAGCTTGCCCTTTTCCTGTTGGAGTTTGTGGATGCGCTCCTCGACGGTGTCCTGGCACAGCAGCTTGTGCACAAACACCGGCTTGTCCTGGCCAATCCGATAGGCGCGGTCCGTCGCCTGCGCCTCGGCCGCCGGGTTCCACCATGGGTCGTAGTGGATGACGGTGTCCGCGGCAGTTAGATTGAGGCCGGTGCCGCCGGCCTTCAGCGAGATGAGAAACAGCGGGATTTTGCCGGTCTGGAAATCTGCCACCAATTTGCCGCGGTCCTTGGAGGCGCCGGTGAGCTTGAGGTAGGGGATGCGCACGTGGCAGAGATGCGCCTCGATGAGTGCGAGCATGCTGGTGAATTGTGAGAACAGCAGGATCCGCCGGCCTTCTTCGATGAGCAACTCCAACAGGGCCGTCAGGAAATCCAGCTTGGCGGATTCGCGCACGTGGCTGGAGAAATCGTCGGGCAACAGGCGCGGGTCGCAACAAATCTGGCGCAGCTTGAGCAAGGCATCGAGGAAGACAATCTGGGATTGGCCGAGGCCGCGCGCGGCGATGGCCTGGCGCACGCGTTTGTCCATGGTGGCGCGCACGGTTTCGTAGAGGTCCTTTTGGTTGCTGTGCAGTTCGATGAGGTGGACCAGTTCGGTTTTCGGCGGCAATTCCTTGGCCACCTGGTCCTTGGTGCGGCGCAAAATCAACGGGGCCACGCGGCGTTTGAGCACCTCGTTGCGTTCGGCGTCGCCATCCTTTTCGATCGGCTTGCGGAAGCGGCTGTTGAATGCCTCCTCGCTGCCGAGAAACCCCGGAATGAGGAAGCGCAGCAGGCTCCACAACTCGCCGAGGTGGTTCTCGATGGGCGTGCCGGACAGGCACAGGCGGTGGCGCGCGTCGAGCTTGCAGGCGGCCTGTGCCACCTTGGCGCGCGGGTTCTTGATGTTCTGCGCCTCATCCAACACCACCAGGTGAAAGGCCACGCCGCGCAACTTGTCGATGTCGCGCTGCAACAGCGCGAATGATGTTAGAACCAGGTCGGCGTGGGGGATCGAACGGAAATATTTCTTGCGCTCCGCCCCGTTGAGCACCAGCACCCGCAGGCTGGGGGTGAACTTGAGCGCCTCGGCCCGCCAGTTAGGCACGACCGAGGTGGGTGCCACCACCAGCACCGGCTTGCCGGCCGCGTGGCCGGCCTGTTTTTCGGTTAGAATATGGGCCAGGGTTTGCAAGGTTTTGCCGAGGCCCATGTCGTCGGCCAGGATCCCGTGCAACCCGTGGCGCGCCAGGAATTGCATCCAGTGAAAGCCGCTGAGTTGATAGTCGCGCAGCGTCGCCTCTACCCCCGCCGGCAGCGCCACCGGCTCGATGCCGGAAAAATCCTTGAGCTTCGCCGCCAACTCCGCCAGATCCGGCGGCGGTGTGAGCCCGAGTCCCTCCAAACCGGCGAGCGCCGCGGCATCCAGCGCGTGCAGGCGGGTGCGCTCGGGAAACTTCGGGTCGAGCAACGCCGCGAGGTGTTGCAGAATCATCCGCACCCGGCCCACCGGCAGGCGCAGCGCGGCGCCGTTGGGCAGCGGCGCGTACACGTGGCCGTTGTTTGGACGGTCCAGCGTCTCCTCCAGGAAATCGCTTTCTAACAATCCTGCCAGGATCGGCAACAGGTCGTGGCGCTCGCCGGCCACCTCGAAGCCCACCGACAAGCTGAACCAGCCGCCGTGACCCGCCTCCAGCGCGCTGTCCCACTGCGATGGATCGGCGTCAAACACGCAGTGGCCGACGTTGTCATCGATGGCGACACGCCAGCCGAGCGCTTCCAGCCGAGCCACCATTTCGCCGCGGAATTGGAACCAGAACTCATCGACGGGCACCCGCCCCGGGTCGGGAAACCAGCGGTCCGGACCGGTGGTGGAGGCCGCGTCCCTGGACTTGAGATTGAGCAGGAAGCGCCACGCCGAATTCGCCTGCAGCGACGACAGGCCGGTATCGCGGAGTTGTTGGGCGGCGGCGTTTTCGGCCGCCGCATCGTGTTTGAGAACCGCGGTTTGGCCGTCGGCCAGCGTCACGGTGCTCACCCACTCCGGCGCGGCGGCCCGCAGTGGACTACTATGCCCATCGTAGTTGACCACCGCGCTGGCGAATATCCATTGGTCCGGCGCGGCCAGCCCGAGCGATTGCAGCAACAGCCGCGTCGTGCGGTCGGTCGGCTCGCGGGTGACGTGCAACTCGAAGCGCGGCTCGGGCCTGAGCCACGGCCGCTCCGGTGCGGGCTCACTGCGCACGTCGCGCGCGGCGGGCAGGGCCGCCGCCACCGCCGCCGCCACACTATGGCCGAGCAGGCGTTGCGGGTCGCGGTCCTTCGCCGCTTTAAGCAACAGCGCCGCCGCATGATGGCAATAGCTGCCAAGCTCGCACGTGCATGAGGTCTCGAAATCCCAGGCGCTGCCGGAGTGCCAGATATGGACCTCGGTTTCCTCGTTGCCCACCATGCCCAGCAGCGCGATGCTGGCGGCGTCGATGCGCAAGTCCCTGACCTTCGACACCAGCGGTTGCGCGGCGGCGAGAATCTCGTCGTCGAAGCGGTTTCTCCAGCGTGAATCGCCGAGAAAGGCTTGCATGTCCGTGGTGTCTGGCAAGGTGGCACCACCGTTCTAGCACGGATTGCCAACCAGCCAATCCTGAAAATCCCGCCGATTCATTCTCGACAATGCGCTCGCCGCGACTGGCGTCACGCGGCTGCCCAAGGCGTGACGAGGCTCCAGCTGCCGCCGCCACCACCCCCAACGCGTTGTCACCTGTGCGCCTGCCAATTTCTTGTCGCGGTCCGGTGGGGAGTGCCGGCGTCGCGCCGGCAATGTTCGGCATCCTGCCGGGCATCTTCCAATGTGGCGCCAACGCCCGGCCGCCTAAACGCTCCGCCATCCCCTAACATCCAAACCTATCCCCCATGCACGTCATCCATAAGTCCGGCGAAGCCCTCGGCTTCATCCCGCTGCCCGGCCACGCGGGCAAGCCCGTCACCGTGGTCGGCACCGATGCCATCCGTGAGGGCTTTGATGCAACCTGCCTCAACCAGGCGGTCAACTCGCGGCTGGCCCCCGGCGTCACCGATGTGATTCTCAACCCCGATGGTCATGCCGGTTATGGCGCGCCGATCGGTTGTGTGATGGTCTCGCCGACCCATATCTATCCGGGCCCGGTGGGTGTGGATATCAAGTGCTCGATGTCCCTGTTGCAGCTCGACATTGCGGAAGATGTGCTGATAGACAAGCGCACCCGCCGCCGCATCATCGATGCCATCGTCGAGCGCACCCCCACCGGCGCGGGCCGCGGCCAGCGCTCGGTGCCAAAGAGCCGCCACGTGGACCGCGAACTCGGCGTGCTCGCCGTGACCGAGGGGGCGTCGGCGCGGGTGTGTCAGGCGTTAGGCATCCCGCCGGATTGGGCGATCCGTTGCGAGGACTCCAAGCACACCGGCCACGACGGCACTCCTGAGGCGTTGAACCTCCGCCTTGACGCCATCCTTGCCGCCGGGCGCATCCGCAATTTCGCCGAGAAGATGCAACAACTCGGCTCTTATGGTGGCGGCAACCATTCCGGCGAGTGCGAGATCACCCGCGTCATCGACCGCCCGGACGCCCGCGCCACTGCGGCCGTGTTCGGCTTGCTGGATAGGCATGCCTCGTTCCTCAGCCACTGTGGCTCGCGCGGCTTCGGCAATTTGTTAGCCCAGGGCCAGTTCAAGGATCTGGCGCGCAAGTTCGAGCGCTGGGGCACCCCCTTTCCCAGCGGCGACAAGCACCTCGTCTATGCTCCGCTAGGCACGCCCGAGGCCGCTGCCTATCTCGACGACATGGCGCTGGGCGCCAACTTCGCCACGGTCAACCATTTGCTCATCAATGCGCTGGTGCTCGAAGCGTTCCAGCTAATCCTGCCCGGCACCCGCGGCCATCTCGTGGATTTCATTTCCCACAACATCGCCCGTGAGGAAATCATCAACGGCACCAAGGCCTGGGTCCACCGCAAGGGCGCCACCCGCGCCATTCCCGGCGGCCACTTCGCCCTGGCGGGCACCCCGTTTGCGCGCTCCGGCCATCCGATCCTGTTGCCCGGCAACCCGCGCGATGGCTCGGTGGTCATGGTCGCCCAAGCCGGCGCCGAACTCACCGCCTGGTCGGTCAATCACGGGGCCGGCCGCGCCATGGGCCGCAGGCACGCCGCCCAATACGGTTTACTTCGCACCCTTGGTGGTTTGAGTCGAGGCTCCCGACGCCTACAAGAATTTCCCCGAGGTGCTGCGCAGCGTCGAATTGGCCGGGCTCGCCACCACCGTTGCCAAGCTCCAGGCGCGCTTTGTCATCAAAGACGAAGCGGCGCCGGATGATTAAGGCAAGGCGGAAGGCAAGAACATATGGAAATCGGTTTGCCATGCTAACTACGATGCCTCCTGACATCTCCGCTGTGTGAATGCCGCTTGTGAGATTTCGCCAGGCGCCGCGGTGGGTATGGAGATCGGCTCCACCGAGCTGGAGTTTCATCCCGGCACAATCCGGGGTGGCGGCTATCATTTCGGGATCGGCACCGCCGGCACCACCGCCCTGTTGTTCCAGACTCTGCTGCCGGCCTTGCTGCGCGCGGATGCCCCCGGCACCTCGAAGGCGGCACCCACAACCCGCTCGCACCGCCGTCTGAATTCCTGGAGCGCGTGTACCTGCCGGCCGTGTGCCGCATGGGTGCTAGCGCCACCATCGCCCTCGGCGAGACCGGCCTTGCCCCGGCTGGTGGCGGCTGCATCCTGTCTAGCACCACTCCCTGCGCCGGGTTCGCCCCCTTGCGAGTTGCACGAGCGCGGCGAGTTGCTAGGCCTGCGCATCCCTGTGCCGATCCGCATTCTATCGGCCGCGATCGGCCGCCGCATGCTCGACGCCGCGTTGGCAAAGCTGCCCGGCTCGCCGCTGCCGCGAAACCCCGCGCGCCCGGCCCGGGGCGCGGCGTGTGCTGTCATGTGGAAGCCACTTTCGAGCACCTGACTGAACTGACCTGCAGCGTCGGCGTGCAAGGTGCCACTGCCGAGCGCGGCGGCGAGCGGGCGGCGAAAACCATGCCTGACTTCATCGGCTCCAGCGCCGCGGTGGGCCGCCATCCCGCCGGTCAACTCTTGCTGCCGCCAGCCCGGGCTGGTGCCGGCAGCCTCACCACCATGGCCCCGACGAGCATCTGCCCACCACCATGGCCGTCATCGAGCAATTCCTGCCGCTGCCCTTCCGCATCACCGGGGCCGCCCGCGCCACCCGCGTCATTGCCGTGGGGTGCGGCTGGGAGCGGCTCCCAGCCGCAACCCAACTCTCGTGAGTCACCCGCGCCGCAACCCAACTCTCGTGAG